>CAMFQH010000248.1:0-2508 GCA_945980025.1 uncultured Lactobacillus sp. | reverse complement strand
AACCCACATTAGCTCGAAATACTTTATAGCCTTTTCGAGATAGTGCTAGTTGAATCTCTTTTTGAATATTATGCTCTTCACTAGCCATATCAAATACCTCTAAACATTAATACAATCAGAATAATATCAATTACAGTTAATCCCAGACCTAACCAAGTTTGTGTTAATTCTTCATCTGCATTTTTGATTAAATCGTAAAACAAGCAATTTACGATCAAAACAATAAACCACCAGCTTACAATCATTAGCATTTAATCACCCGACCTCGTCCGTAACGTTTATAAATTGCATCAACAGCATCTTCATAAGTTCGGAATGTGCCCAAGTCACATTGATAACTATCTTTCCACCACAGCTCAAAACATCCAGCATTGGTTTCAACTATATTTAAGATTGGAGTGCCATCAACGCAAGTAATATAAAATGAATTCATTATTTTTTCTCCATTGAAATCACGTCTGCAAATGGGGCAGCAATTAATAGGAAAATAAGTAGTCCATTCTCCATCTACTGCCAAAAAGTATTTTCCTTTATTTGTGCAAACTATCTTACAATCCTGATAACAATCTGCTTTATAGACTGAGCCATCATCATAATCAGCTTCATAATTGTTAAGGTTTTTACCTGTCCATTTGACTTGCTGTGCTTTACCATACAAGTTTTTAGTAATCGCAGATATGTCATCTTCATACAAGTAGCCATCATCTTTATCATCATCTTTATATTGATGACAGTATGGGCACTTATTTTCGATCATTGTATTTCATCCCCTGCTGGCAGCATTTGATAATTTCATGTGCTAGACCATCAATTTCAAGATAGTCGGGCTTAAGTTTATTAACTTTCTGCATAATCATCATTGCCAGGTTACTGATATTTTCATCAGTATGATAATTAAAACCGTATCTAATACTCATCTGTATCACCTCGAATAATTAAATATAACTATAAATTTTGCCTTGATTTGCTATTTGATAGGGATGCTTAGTTTCTTCAAAATTAACCAGTAATCCGATTAATCGATAACTGAAATCAATCTTGCTTAAATTACCATTTTTATCGCATCTAAGCGGTGTAATTGTCTTACCTTCAAGCAAGCCAAGTTCCCAATATCTTTTGATACAATAGGCGGGTTTCCAACGCTCTTCAAATACTATGAGCGGTCTGTTTGAATCGTTTCTTGCCTCTTTGAATTTTAATTTATGAATTAAAGTTTTCTTAGATGGCGCTGATCGACCACCTCGCAAAAGGACATTATTGGCACACCAGCTTATATGCGGTTCTTGAAATTCAAACCATTTCTGCATGTGACTAATCACTTCATCAAGTTTGAGCTTTTCCACTTCAACAAACCAAGTGCATCCTCGCCAGTCGCCATCGTACACTGTGACTTTCATGCTACTCCATTATGCAAGGTAATAACCTTGTTTTTTAACTTTTTCCCATTGTTCAATAGAAAATATTTTATGCACTTTCTGTATGTTGCCATAACAGTCTACTAAGCCATCAAAGGCAACAAATCCTTTGCCGTCATATTCAAAAGGAACTTCTTGACGTGATAATTTTCTTATTTGATAGCCTGGTTGAATGTAATTCTCAATTAGATTCATTTTTGTGTTCCTCTAAGTACTTATAAATATATCCTTTAACTTGCTTTACTTTTCCACGGCAGCAATTGGAAACACTTCCTTGACGAATGTTATTATTTTTAGCTGCTTCAACTTGTGAAGAATATTTTTCTAAAAATTTACCATCTAAAGTAAATTTCAAAACTGGAGTTGAAGCCTTTCTACCATTTTCAATAGCGATTTTTTGATATTTATGCTGTTTTAAAGTTTTAGCTACATTTTGATTATGGTTACCATAATTAAGATTATATTTGGCTGTGCACCATTCTAAATTTTCTACTTTATTATTTGTTACATCTTCATCTTTATGATTAACCTGCGGCCAGCCATTAGGATTAGGAATAAATGCTTGAGCAACTAATCTATGAACACGATACTGTTTTGCTTTACCTGCCTTAGACAATGTAACAAACAAGTACCCTGATTTTTGAGAACTGGCTTTTAAAATTTTTCCATTTTGGAACCAATGCCGCCCTTGATCATAAATAATACGGTCTAAACTTCTGACCCTTCCTAAAGTAGATACCTGATATAGTCCTTTATAATCTGAAATATCGCACCATATTTCTTCCATTTTACTTACTTGTCCTTTCGTGTTCTTTTAGATACTTGTACAACAATAGTCCATATCCTGAAATATCGAGTGCAGTATCTGCTAATGATTCATCTTTGACCTTTTCTTTGTCACCATTAGCAGTTAAGTTCTCTAAGCGGTTGAATTTGTCTTCAAGCCTTACAACTGCTGCAATAATTCCGAATTTATCTACAGATCTGCTAAAGCTATCGCCATAATCATCATTTTTTTCCTGTAAAGTTTCAGCTAAGTGATTTGTATAGTCCTTAAAAGGATTAGATTTATTTACCATATAAAATCCTTTCT
>CAMFQH010000247.1:0-2547 GCA_945980025.1 uncultured Lactobacillus sp. | reverse complement strand
CAACCAAGGCTTTAAAGTCTGGTAAAGTTACTCGTGCCTAATAATAAAAAAGCCTTGATAGATCAATGATCTTTCAAGGTATTTTTTTGTCCTAATTTGTTGTTGTGCAACATTTGTGCAACAGTAAATTATTTTTTCTTCCTTATATTAAAGAGACAAAACAAAAAGCCACCCCAGAGAAATTAATCTCTAGGGTGGCTTCTTTATAGATTTAGAGGGGTTGATTTTTCGCCTCCTTTATTTGATTATTTTTGTAAATTTTGCTGGCACCCACTGTGTGTCAGTGCCAATTTTATAGCATTTCATTCCTTTGATAATTTTAACACTCCACACCTTCCAGCGTGTGTTAGTTGCAATGTATTTTTGATAATGTCCTTTGCTGTCTAGCAATCTTACATGATAGTTAGGATTGTTATTAATAATAGGAACATAAACAATCTTAGGAATTTCCTTTGCTGGCTTGACCACTGGCTTGGATTTATTTTCTGCATGTAAATCAATTAGTGTAATGTTACCATCAACATTTAAGCCGTGCCAGTTATCAGTAAACTGCCACATTGCCACGCCATTCATAGACGGAAAACAATTAAAGTCTGGATTGTCAATTCGCCCCATCGTTGCATATGAAGCAACCCACAGGCAAGTGCCGTACTTTTTTACAATTGTGGAAGCATCAACGTTATTTCTTAAAGCTGATGCACCAGAATACAAACCAACGTGGTAACCAGCATCATGACATACTTTCATGAAAGCTAAAATTGCTTTGGTATTAGCTAATCTTGAGCCTTGAATATAGTTCTGTGCTGATGCCTCCCAATCACAAAAAATATAACGCTTTTTACTGATATTAAGATGCTTAGCTTCTGCTAAACATGCTCTAGCTTCCATTTTTGCTTGATGTACTGAATGACCAAAATTAGCAAAGTGATACATATGTACCCACATATGATGATAATGAGCAAATGCAATTTGCTTAACTGCTAACGGATTTCTATACCATTGTCCTTCAGTCCCCTTAACAATAATTCCAGTAGCACCACAGCTGTGATATTGAGCCATAGATGTGCCTTGATAAGCAGATACATCAATAAGGTATTCTTTATTTGCCATTTACTTCACCTGTTTCAGGTTCAGTTGGTTGGACTACTTCATTAGCAGGTACATTTTCCGCAATTTCAGGTTCGGGCTTTACAGTATTATCAACATCTGCTTTGGCTTGCTCAAAACGTAAGCGAGTAACAGCCCACTCACGCAATGCTTCAAGATCTTTAACATTTTGGTCGTTAATCTTATAGCCTTTACCTTGTAATTCTTTTACTGCGTCATTTAATGCACCAGCGGCTTTTTCAGGATTTTCAACTGCTTGCTTATCGTAGTAGCCAACCCACTTTTCCATAGCAAAAACGGCATCTTGACGATACCGTTCTGCTCTCTTGTTCTTGAAGTGAATGTGTGAAAATACACCCACACCAATTAAACAAATAATCCAGCTTGCCAAAAATCCCACTTCAATCCAATCATTAATTGTCATCTTTTGTTCAATTCCTTTCTTAATTTATCGTTTTCAGTTTCTGCTTTTAACCATCGTCTTCTGTAAAGTTCAGCATCTTCTGATTTTTGCTTGATTTCTTGGTCTTTTTGATTAATCAAACTAGTAAAAGAATTTTGTTTGCTGCTATTGAATGCTTTGTAAAAAAGCGTAATGGCACTAATCACACCACCTATGGCTGTAATAATATATCCGATTTCATTCACTCATAACACCCACTTTCAGGCATCACAAGCTGTCAAATAAACTAGCCCGAAAATTATTAAGTCGCCCCATGCTGAATGTCCCATACGATAATATGGTGTAAAAATTCCATGTGTGTACTGCAATAGCGCTAGTATCATGCACACAACGCCAATCATCACTAGAAATACTTTACTGATGATAATGAGTTGTATTTTTTTCTTTGTGTCTTTAACGTAGGGCACTAAAAAAGCAGATACAATCAGCAATAAGCCTAAAATAATCAGCCCTATATCAATGTATCTACTGTTTTCAATACTCTCAAACTGTGGTGGATAAATGAAGTAGTGTGAATCACGAAACAACCACAATCCCTTTCCTAGCATGAACAGCCCAATCAAGATTTCACAGTTTCGGACTGTTAGTCTAGCCTTTAGCCGCTTGATTTGCTTCTTCATGCTTACCACCAACGATTTCTTGGTATTCAGCTTGAGTAATTAAGCCCATATCAATGTAGCTTCTTAATTCATCTTGATTGATAAAATCGTTATCAAATTCAAATTTGTAGATTTCGAACATTAGTTGTTGCCTCCTTTATCTGCTGTTGTGGTTGTTTCAGTAGGTTGAGCAGCAGGTTGGGCTTGTTTTTTTAAGTCTTGCACTTCTTGCATTAACTTGCCTGTTTGAACGTTTGACATAGTAACTAAAGTAGTAAGCTTATCTAATTTCTTATCAAGTTCATCATTTGATTGGCTGTTTGACTTTAATTCAGTAACAGCCTTTTGAACATCTTCCACAGTATGAAGCAATGCTTC
>CAMFQH010000246.1:0-2554 GCA_945980025.1 uncultured Lactobacillus sp. | reverse complement strand
CTGATACCTTTTTGATACCTAAATGTTCGCAATTGCAGTAAGAGTAAGAATATTTATGCATATTAATTCTATTTTTTATATTTCAATAGTAAATAAATATGACAATTATATTCCTGTAATAATTGACAATAACCAATGGTTATGCTATCCTTAAATAACCATTGGTTATCATATAGTGCGAGTGATATACATGAAATATTCAATAAGAAAAGGTTGTTGGGAGAGTAATAGTTCTTCGGTTCACACAATTACAATCTCAAAAGATGGTTTGGAGAAGAATAGAATGAGGCTTTACGATGGAATGATTCATATACATTGTAGGGCATATGACAAAGAACCTGAAATTCTGGAGAGTCAGAAAGAAAAATTGACTTATATAGTTAGTTGGGTTGTATATAAACATGGCGGATATGGTTGGAAAACTCTTGATGAAGATAGAGAAAGAATGTATGAAATTAGCTATATTGAAGATGCTCTACATGAACATGATGAATCTATTTTAGGGATAGTAATACATGATGCAGATAAAGCGTATATTGATCACCAATCCTCAGATGATTGTGAAGTTAATTTATACAGTAGTGTATCGATTAGAAATTTTATATTCAATAAGTATATTGCACTAAGTATATATAGTGATTAAGGTGATTTTATGATTTATCAAATTAGGAAAAAATGCTGGGAAAGTAATAGTTCATCCACACATGCGCTTTGCATATCAAAAGCTAAACCTAAAATATATCCAGACAGAGTGAATTTTGTTCCAGGATACTATGGTTGGGAATTTAAGATATACAGAGATATTGAAAGTAGAGCCAGTTATTTGTACACAGCTATGTTATGTCTGTGTAATGACATCGAGAAAGAAAAAAATAGAATCTATGAAATTTTGGGTAAAAACTGTATCGAATGTGATTTTCAAAATCCAAAGAAAGATGAATGGGGACTTGAGGATTATGGAATAGATCATGTTGATGAACTTTCACAGTGGTTATATAGGGTTTTGGCTCATGAATCAAATTTATTAAGATGGTTATTTGGAGATTCTGTAGTAGTTACCGGCAACGATAATTCAGATGAATTTACATCATATCTTTACGGAAAAGATTGTTGGGACGAAGCATATTGGAAAATACGTGATGATCTAACTGACAAGAAAGTGTTTATTAAGAGGAATTAAAGTGTTTCATTACTATAAAAACGGAAATTACTTAGTGAAAATAAATGATCAGGATGGCACCAAAGAGAGAATTACCATGGATGATAATATGCATCCTGATTTTCCTGAAAACATAGATATTACGATTAGTACAAGATGTAATGGTGGCTGTGATTATTGTTATATGGGGTGCGATAAGAATGGAACTCACGCAAATCTTTTATGCTGGAGTTTCTGGGACTCTTTACAACCATATACTGAGGTGGCACTTAATGGGAACGATCTTACAAATCCTGAATTAGAGGCATTGCTTATAAAACTTTCGGCTAGACACATATTTGTTAATATGACAGTAAATCAAATTCATTTTATACAGCATTTTGATAAGTTGCTTGAATGGAAATACAGAAAACTAATATGGGGATTGGGTGTCTCGTTAAAAGAGGCATCGAAACAATTAGTTGATAAATTGAACAACTTTGGAAGTGATGCAATACTTCATACGATTACTGGAATAATAACTAAAGATGATATTGAATATCTTTCGAATAGAAATATTAAGTTGCTAGTATTAGGTTTTAAACTGAGTGGTAGAGGCAAAGATTATTATAATGTTAATGGAAATGTTATAGCCAGGAATATAGGATGGTTAAAACAGAATATTATAAATATAATTCCAAAGTTTAGAGTGATTAGTTTTGATAATCTTGCTTTGGAACAGCTGGACATAAAAAAGCAGATTTCCAATAATCAGTGGAATAATATTTACATGGGGGATGATGGAGAATTCACATTTTACATTGACCTTGTTAAAGGAACATATGCAAAAAATTCAATATCTTGCGAAGAGTATCCTATAAATGGAATGACTATTAGAGCAATGTTTGAGGACATAAAAACTAAGAGTGTAGGTTTTTAATATATTCAACAATTAAATTAAGATTGTCTTTATTTTCATTTTGAAGTGTCTCAACAATGAAATGTAATTCAGGCGAATCTGTAGTGACAAGATAGTCTACACATGATTTTTTACTTGTTTCACCACAGAGATATTCAACACTTGTGCCAAATTTCTGTGCAATAAAAGAGATGGTTTGATATGAAGGCTTTCTATCGCCGTTCTCATATCGGCCGTATCCCATAGCAGACATATTCAGCTGTCTAGCAGCTTCGGCTTTGGTTATACCTAATTCAGTTCGTATTTTAGCTAATCTATCTGGATAGAAATTCATGGTGACCTCCACAATAGAGATATTGAGTGTGTATATCCGACGGTTATAGTATTACATAACTTAAGTATTAGTTCAAGGTCAATTTTAAATGGAAAATTTACAGATATCAAGTATTGGAATGATCCGGATTATCTGTTTGATTGGACGGAAGGGGAGTTTATGT
>CAMFQH010000245.1:0-2565 GCA_945980025.1 uncultured Lactobacillus sp. | reverse complement strand
AAACTAGTTGCAACTCCAATTTTATCGCGTCCTACTAAAACTTGAGAACGAACTTGCGAAGCAGTTGTAATAGCTCCAAAGGCTGTCCCATTAAATGCTGCAATCAGACAAAATACCCAAAATGAGGTATAGATTGGAACAAATATTAAGGCTAAATCGGCTCCAACAAGGACAATTAACATATAATCATATGTTTTCTTTATTCCCCATCGTCCAAGCATTCCACCAATTAAAAATGATCCTACAATCCACATTAACGAACTTGGTGTCACCGCAAATCCAGCAACAGAAGCGCTTGTCCCATTTATTCCTTGCATCCAAGTTGGAATATAGAATTCAAAGCCAATGACTACCCCTGAAATAAGCAAAGTAATCAAATTAATCATTGTAAATTCTTTGCTAGTTAGCATATCTAGTGGCATAATTGGATCTTTTGCTTTCTTCTCCATCCGAAAGAAAAGGATGGCTGAAGCAACAATAATAATTAGTAATCCCAATAAGATTAAATTAAAGCCATTTTCTATTTCTTGTAAGAAGACCATTAAGGCCAATAAAAAGATGACTAAACAAGTTGTTCCTTTTAAATCTAAAGTGGAATCCTTACTTGTCTTTGTTTCTTTAAAAAAGAAGATCACCAGTAAAAAGGCTAAAATTCCTAATGGAACATTAATATAAAAAATCCAATGCCATGATAAATGTTGAACAATGAATCCACCTAACAATGGTGCAATGACCGAAGCTACTCCCCAAAAACCAGAGTTTAAACCTAGCATCTTTGCTCTTTTTTCAAGCGTATATAAATCAGCAATAATGGTAACAGCTACTGGCTGTACTGCTCCTGATCCGAGCCCCTGAATTACTCGAAAGAGGATTAGTTCCACCATATTCTGTGCAATTCCACAAAGTGCTGATCCAATCACAAAAACAGCAATTCCGAATAGAAATACAGGTTTTCTTCCAAGGCTATCAGCTAGTTTTCCATAAATTGGGGTTGAGACAGCGGTCATTAATAAGAAAATGGAAACAACCCAATTCATGATTTCTAATCCATTTAAATCAGAAACAATTGTGGGCATCGCCGTCGATACAATAGTCCCTTCAATTGCTGTCATAAAAGTCGTTAAAAAGATAGCGATTGTTACAATTTTAGTATTACTTTTATTCTGCATGCTCGCTCACATATGTTTTTAGCGCTTCTACCTTATCTGTATGCTCCCAAGGTAAATCCACGTCTGTTCGTCCAAAATGACCATAAGCGGCAGTTTGGCGATAAATAGGGCGCTTTAAGTTCAGCATTTCGATAATACCAGCTGGTCTTAAATCAAAGACATTTCTAACCGCCTCTACCAATAGATCTTCACTTACTTTACTTGTTCCATGCGTATCAACCATGATTGAAACTGGATGGGCAACTCCAATTGCATAAGCAAGTTGAATTTCACATTGATAAGCTAAGCCAGCTGCCACAATATTCTTAGCTACATATCGAGCCGCATAACTTGCGCTTCGATCGACCTTAGTTAAATCTTTACCTGAGAAAGCACCGCCACCATGACGAGCGTATCCACCATATGTATCAACAATAATCTTACGTCCAGTTAAGCCCGAATCTCCTTTAGGTCCACCAATAACAAAGCGACCAGAAGGATTAATCAAAAACTTAGTATCTTCGTCAAGATATTGAGATGGAATGACCTTCTTAATTACCATATCGATCATGGCTTCACGAATTTCATCGTTAGTTACTGTTGCATCAGTTTGAGTAGAAATAACCACTGTATCTACACGTTTTGGTTTATTTTCATCATCGTATTCTACAGTTACTTGTGCTTTTGCATCAGGTCTTAGCCAATCAAGACGTCCCTCTTTGCGAAGACTAGCAACCCGTCTCATCAATGAATGAGCTAAAGAAATAGGTAGTGGCATTAATTCAGGAGTTTCCTTAATGGCAAAACCAAACATTAACCCTTGGTCACCAGCACCTATTTTATCTAAATCATCTTTGTCCTGGTGGTTTTCACGTGTTTCAAGTGATTCATTAACACCACCAGCGATATCACTAGATTGTTCATCAATATCGACTAAGATAGCACAATTATTACCGTCAAAACCAAGTTCAGGACGATTGTATCCAATCTCTAAAATAGTTTTTCTAACTACAGATTGAATATCCACATACGCAGAGGTTGAAATTTCACCTACAACTAAAACGAGACCGGTAGTAACAGTAGTTTCACAAGCTACACGACCATCTGGATCCTTAGCTAAAATTGCATCTAAAATAGCATCAGAAATTTGATCTGCAACTTTATCTGGATGTCCTTCTGAAACTGATTCCGAAGTAAATAAACGTTTTTCTTTTTTCATAGAGTCCCCCATCTTTCGGTTACAAGGCATCTTCGTTAAAAACGAATCCTTTCGGGACCTTAACCGAATAACAATACATACAATAAAACTTCGTTCATTTGTCTTTAAACACAAAAAAAGGACTACCATATTTGGTAGTCCCGTGAACGATGGAGGATACAGGGCTCGAACCTGTGACCTCCTGCTTGTAAGGCAGAT
>CAMFQH010000244.1:0-2566 GCA_945980025.1 uncultured Lactobacillus sp. | reverse complement strand
TTAAAAGTAACGGTATAAGTAACATGCTTCAATTATGAAGATAATTACTAAATACCCATACCACTCAAAGCTTACAACTGGATTATTAAATTCCACCATACACATAAAGCTACAAATTATAGTGCCTAATAGGCAATAGATAAAGGGAATTTCAGGCTTTATAATTTTTCGTTTTACCATTACGCATAAAATAATACCAATAAAACATAGACCTAGAAAAATCCAAATCATAAAAACCACCTATACTTTAGTGATTTGCTCCCTCAACAGACTTAATATCGCCTTTACCATCACGTTCAACAATTGCACTAAGTGCAGCTGTTAATCCCTTAACAATATCACCAAGAGCCATTGATGGAGTATTAGGACGATTTACAACTTGTTCTGGTAAGAAAGGAATATGGATAAAGCCAGCCTTAATATTTGGAAATTCCTTATCTCTCATGTACTGAACTTGATACATAATGTGATTACATACATAGGTACCAGCTGTATTTGACACACTAGCTGGCAAGCCAGCATCCCTAATTGCTTTTGCTTCTGCCTTAATTGGCAATTGTGTAAAGTAGGCAGTTTCTCCATCTTCATGAATTGGTTCACCTAGTGGCTGGTAGCCTTCATTATCAGGAATACGGCCATCATTAATATTAATTGCAACACGTTCAGGAGTTAATCCAAAACGACCACCAGCTTGTCCAACATTTAAAACATAGTCTGGCTTTTCTTTTTCAATTGCCTTTTTAACAACTTCAGCTGACTTATTAAAGACAGTCGGAATTTCCAATTTAATAATTTCAGCTCCATTAATTTCAGCTGGTAATCTCTTTACCGCTTCAATTGCAGGATTAATTTTATCTCCACCAAATGGATCAAAGCCTGTTACTAAAATTTTCATAATTTTATCCTTTCAATAATTAAAATGCTAAAAAGTACATTAAGCCAATTTGAACAATTAACAAGATAACGGCAATCGGAGCTTGTTGCTTAATAACACCCATCTGATCTTTCATCTCTAAAAGCGCTACGGGTAAAGTATTAAAGTTAGCAGCCATTGGAGTTACTAAAGTTCCACAATAACCTGAGGTCATTCCGATTGCTGCTACAACTACAGGATTAGCACCTTGTGCAATTACAAAAGGAATTCCAATTGCTGCAGTAATTACCGCAAAAGCAGCAAAAGCATTACCCATAATATAAGTAAATAAGGCCATCGCAATACAGTATAGCGCTACGCCTAAGAAGTGATTTCCAGCTGGGAAAACATGACTAATCATGTCGGCTGTTAACTTACCAACACCACAAGTCGTAAAAACAACCCCAAGCATGGCTAATAGTTGTGGTAAAACGCCAGGTGCTCCTACGCTTCTAACCATTCTCTGGGAATCCTTGAAAACTTGCTTTGCTGGCGCTTTAGTCAAGATAATGGCTAAGACTAGTGAAACAACTGCACCAATACCAATTCCCACCTGACCACCAAGTGGAGTAAATTGTGCAATTATAATAGATGTTAATGCCAAAACAATGCTTGGTAAAAATACCTTTGCTCCTAAACGTTTAGCATCTTCTTGAGCAGTTTTAGAATTTACAGTTGGCAATTTACCAACCTGGATTTGCTTAAACAAAGCTAAAATTCCGATTACTAAAACCATTGCACCGGACACTACGGCAGGAATCAAATCTCCAAAAGCAAAAATAATTGCTAAAAAGAACCAGAAAATTGCTGTTCCAATTCTTGCTTTATTAGTTTTGTCACGCAATGTTTCAATTCCAGCAATTGCCATACATAAACCAATTAATGCATAAAGAATGGCAAGTAAAAAGTTAATCGTATTTTGCATATTATTTTCCTTCCCATTTAGCCATTTGACGGTCAAAGTATAGGTTATAAGCAAAAACTAAAACGAAAGTAATAATCGCAATAGGAATCGTGTTAACAACAATTCCTACTGGATCAACCTTATAACCAAGTGATTTCATTGTTGAAGAAATCAAAAGTACACCACCAGATGCTACAAACAAGTTTTGGGCAAAAAAGTTACCAAAGTTGTCAATTGCTGCACTACGTCCCTTTATTAGATCAATCTCTGATTCACTTAATTTCTTTTTATCTTGATCTTCTGCAGCAGCAATTACCATCGGTGCAATTAATGGACGAACAAATTGAACTTGTCCTTGCAAAGAAATTCCAAATACACCAGCTAGTTCACGAATTAAAAGATAGATATTTAAAATCTTTCCTGCAGTTAATTTTTTCAACTTTTTTATAGCATTAACCGCATAGTCTCTCAATCCATGTGATTCTACTAGCCCAATCATTGGCAAGGTTAGGAAAAATAAACTTACCATTCGATTTTCCACAAAACTCTTTCCAATTACTTCCAGCAATTTAACAAAATCCATCCCAGAGAAAAGCCCTGTTACAATTGCTGCAATAACTACAACTGCAGTCGTGTCCCACTTCAAAACAAAGCCGACTACAATTATTAATATTCCTAACAGCTTTAAATATTCCATACTACCTATTCCTTATATAAAAAATAAAAAAATACTATAAAAATATTATACA
>CAMFQH010000243.1:0-2569 GCA_945980025.1 uncultured Lactobacillus sp. | reverse complement strand
GAGTGAGAATGGCAATAGTGAGAAGCTTGCTTTGGCTGGCGGTAGTTCTTTATATATACAAATTATTCATACCTAACTATCAAATGGATATTTTTGTTAACGATATAGTAAGTAAATTTTATGTCACATAATATCACAGGATAGCTATTGAATATATAGCTGTCCTTTTTTTGTGGATTAAAAGAATATTTTTTTATTATGATATAATATGACTATATGGAAAGGGGACAATTATGAAAGCTGGAGAAGTTATGGAAACTTTAGGCATCAGTCGCTCAACTCTGTTGCGTTACCACCGTAAAGGCTATATTCGCAGTCAGGCTTTACCTAATGGCCATTTTGATTATAGCGATGAAGATGTCTGGAAACTAAAGTTTAAAAAGAAAAAGCAAGTTACTGTTGCTTATGCTAGAGTATCTACTTATAAGCAAAAGCAAGATCTTCAAAATCAGGTTGAAGAATTAAAACAGTTTGCTTCTGCTAAAGGCTATGAGTTAGCCGCAAGTTATCAAGATATTGCTTCAGGCATCTCTTTTAAAAACCGTAAAGAATTTTTTGACTTATTAGATTTGGTCTTAAAAGGCGAAGTTAAGCAGGTTATCATTACACATAAAGACCGTTTATCTCGTGTTGGCTTTGATTTGTTTAAGTATCTCTTTGATCATTATCATACTGAAATAGTTGTTGTCTCAGATGAAGAAGATCAAAAGACTGATGAACAGGAATTGTTTGAGGAGATTGTTAGCTTACTTCACTGCTTCTCAATGAGAATGTATTCGCATCGTAGACTTGAACGAAAAGAGCTTGAAAAAAGACTAAAAGAAGGACGTTAACTAATCTAAGTTTGTTAAAGAAAGGTGGTGAAAGTCAATGTCGAAAAGAAAAGATAAAAAGAAAAAGAAAATCACAAAGGTTAAAGCGATTGAAAGTCAATATGAGTATCTAGCTAGTGAATACTATATCAAACGTACACCAGAACTGGATAATTATGCTATGCAAGCTCATAATTTGTATAACGCTGCTCTTTACACTGTACGACAAGCATTTTTTAAGCATAAACTACTTTCTTATGATGATCTGAATAGAATATTTAAAAAGAAAGTTGAAAGCAGAGAAAACATGCTTTATCATGCTTTTCCTTATGTGCAATCAGCACAACAGACGCTAAAAGAAGTTATGGCAATTTGGAAAGCTTGGTTCAAAGCATTGGCAGTTTATCGCATTCAGCCTTATTTATTTACTGGTAGACCTAGAATTCCTAAATATTTGCGAAAAAATGAACGTCATGTTTTTTACGTGACCAATCAGAACGCAAAAGTTAAGAACGGCTACCTTTGGATTCCCAAGATGAATTTTAAGCTTAAATTGCAAGCTGGCATTGAAAAGATTCAAAGAGTAGTTTTTAAACCGATGTCTAATGGCTATAAAGTTATCGTACCTTATAAAACCAACTTAGAGATCAAATACAAAAAAGATAACGGTAAATATGTAGGGATTGATCCTGGTGTTGATAATGCCTTTGCCCTAGCAGCTAATACTGGAGTTCAACCACTTTTAATTAGTGGTGGTCCTATTAAATCCGTAAACCAGTATTACAATAAAAGGCGTGCTAAATTAAGGAGTTTGCAAGCTAAGAACCATCAACTAGAAACCATTATTGACACTAAGCAAGGCAAAAAGCCTGTATACGGTGAGACTAAAGCTCAAAAAAGGATTACTGATTGGCGTAATGAAAAGATCAGACAGTTTGCTCACAAGGCATCTAAGCGTATTATCGACTATGCGCTAAGCTGTGATGCAAATACTATCGTGATTGGCAAGAATACTTTCTGGAAGCAAAAATCGGGAATGCTAAAAAAGACTAATCAGAACTTTATTGGTATTCCTCATGCCAAAATGCTGGAAATGGTAAAATATAAGGCTAATTTAGCCGGTATCAGAGTGATTTATACCAATGAATCTTATACAAGTCAGACCAGCGCTTTAGATAATGAAAAGCCTTGCTGGAATAACGGCAATAATAGTCGTATCAAGCAAGGCATTCACCCAGCTTATCGTCGAATAGAGCGAGGATTATTTAAGTCGAATGAAGGTAAGCTCATTAATTCAGATATTAATGGAGCATTACAGATAATTAGAAAAGTATTCCCAAAGGTAACATTGGCCGATGGGATAGCTGACGCAGTGTTGCGTCCAATCAAGTGGTCGCCAACTATTTGATTGAAGATAGCTATGTTCTCTCATTTGAGACATGGATATTTAAATGAAAATTGCTGGCTTTGCCAAAACTAAAGTTGACTTCGGTAAGACCTGTCAAGTTTAACTTATGGTACACCCCGAGTTGAGCGCTATAAAGAGAGGCACGAACAATATGATAGTAAAAAGCAAGGCATCCATATCAATCAAAGGCTAAAATAGTAGCAGCTGCTACTAAATGAATATAATTGATATGATATTTTTTAACATAATTGGATTAGCAATCATCAGAAATTAAAATAATTTGATAACACATCCGTTTTCGGTGGTTGTCATTTCAAGCAGGTAAATACCTAGTGGAAAAAGTTTAGCA
>CAMFQH010000242.1:0-2583 GCA_945980025.1 uncultured Lactobacillus sp. | reverse complement strand
TGATCTTTTCAATCAAGTCGAAGAGCTTGAATCTACCCTCTTTGGTACGAGTTGCCCAATCAACTGCTCTAATATTGGTAGTGTTCTTGTAGAGCAAGCCACGAGCGCCAGAACTAATATAAAGCTTACCGTATTTTGCGTCAGCGTCTTGTGCATCTTCACCGTAGATCATTTCATCACCGGTTAAGCCATTCTTGTACTTGATCATATCTTCTGAACTAGGTACGCCAACGTTCTTTGAATATTTACCCTCTTTACTTTGTTTTACTACGAAAATTCTTGAGAGGTTAATACTATGATCGGAAATTCGAGCATAGTTAGCACCGTAATTTTGCATAGTTACAAAAGCTGTGAAGATCATAAATGCCTTACCAATACCAGTAACACCAACTGCTTCTTTTGAAGTTAATTGGGTCATAGTCATGGCTAAACCAACTAAGAGCAATGGATAAGCTAAGATCAAGAAACGGTGTGGAAATTGAAGGTAAGTTCTAAGGATTGGCAAATATGATGAAACTTCTTTCCACGGAAAGTAAACAGTTGAGATTGCAAAAATAATGAATCCTTCAAGTGATACCAGTAAGTTAATCTTGTTAAATTCCTTATCCTTGAAATTGTATTTTGCAATGATTGGGTAAAGAACTTGAATCAAGAATACTAAGACAAGCATCTTAGAAATTTCATCACGAATAGTGTTGTTGCCTAAGCTTACTGCGTTATCTGCAAGTGAGTGAGCTAATGTTGGAGCGATGTGATTCTTAGTAAAGATCATCAAAAGTGCGCCCCACACATTTGCAGAAAGAAGCGTTGTACAGATCACTGCTAAGAGCAATCTTTCGATCATTTGTCCCTTGTTGTTTGCCTTAACAAAGCCATAGACTGCAAATGGAATCAAACCTAAAACGGTCAAGATCGTACTAATTAAGTGAGTTTGAGCAATCAAGCTCATAATCAGCATTAGTCTAATCCATCTAATTGGTCTATCGTGGTCTTGAACCATATTCAATCCTTCAATGAAAGCATATGGTACAAGCACTGCACCCCAAGCAATCATATTAGTATGGTCAAGCCACGCTTGATAGGCACCGATGTTAAGGAACAATACGCTAACCAATGCGCTTGCTACCTTGTTTGCCTTAGCTTTTCTTGCCAGTTGGTACATTCCAATACCGCCAATTAAGCCTAAAACCCAATAACTGATAATTTGGTAGTTAAACCATGTACCAGCTACTAGAATCAAGAAGCCGTTAAGGTAGGCAATCATTGGTCCATAAAGTGCGTTAACTACACGTCCGCTCTGGTTAAATCCATAGTTTGTTTGGAAATAACTGTAGTTACCAGTCCTAATCTGTTGGCTTATATCATAGAATCGGTTGTAGTGAAACATTGTATCAATGTCGATAATCGTTCGATGATTATAAAGCTGAACTACGCTTAGCAAGTAAATTGTCAAAGCAATTACTAAATAAGGAGCAAGCCATTTAAAAAGCCGTTCTTCTTTTAAAATCAGCTCATTGGAAATGTTTTTCTGTTCTTTCATTTTTTACTTCTACCTTTATTTTTAAATTCTGCATTTTTACTTGTTTTGCTCGGATTTTCAGTGCAAAACATCAACTATATATATGTTTCTTTTTGACTTTTTTTGTTTAACTTGCTTTACGTTTCGGTTGTCTTAAGCTCTTAGCTTTAAAGCCGTGCAATTCCATATATTCTACAAAGGTCAAATGATCTAATTGATGTTCGGACTTATAGTGAGAAACTACACTGCTTACCTGTGCAACGTTTAAGCCAGAAAAGTCCGCTACCGTATTTCTGGTAATTGAATACCCAGCTCTTTTTAGAACCTTAGCAGATTTGAGAATTTGTGTCTCCTTATCGTTAGATTTTGACTTACGATGTGCATGACAATTAAGTGCCCTTGCCAAGTTCTCTAAAGAGCCAAAGAAACGTAAAGCCGTATCTACTGATACACCAGTTAGTGCAAACTGATCGGTAACAGGGAATCTACCGTGTTTTTCTACATATTGCTTTACTCTGTAAAGAACTTCTTCCTTTGAAAATTGAGAACTGCCTAAATACGTAGCCCTAATACCTGCTTCCTTTAGAAAGTTGTGCCAAGTACCAAAGTGATTGATAGCAGTTGTCGTACGCTTGTAGTCATGACGGTGTGGCGGATAGCCTAGTTCTGCGTACACTTGTCTAATTTCGTGAATTAGTTGTTCGTCAGAAATATAGCGTGACATTTTTCTATTTGAAGGGCTTTTTTCTAAATCGCCTTGTTCTTTTAAGAAATCAAACCAATTTGGATATTTTCTAGTGATGGTATTTGCAACACGAACTGGTAAGTCCTTACGAAATGGGACTTTACCCAATTTATCTTTTATCTTTTGATATTTTTCTACCGCTTCTGTATATTGCAAAATTCTGTCCTCCGTGTGTGGAAAATCATTTTTCATTAAGATTGTAGAAGATTGCGGTGGGTAGAAATTTTTAACTTTGAAAAGGCAAAAATGCTTTTTAGGCAATAAAAAAGACCGGCTAGTCGTAGTCGGTCTTTTAAGTCGCGTGTTTAGTTTTATTAAG
>CAMFQH010000241.1:0-2587 GCA_945980025.1 uncultured Lactobacillus sp. | reverse complement strand
CTAACCCACTAAAACTGTATATTTAAAGGCTACCTATGAAAACTTGACAGATACGAATTAAATTAGTTGGTTGACAACTCAAAAGCAAATTGTTATATTATTAGCAGCAAATTTTAGGAGGGATCATCCATTGAAATTTTAATTCTACACAATTTAATGTATCTGGAACTGTGGATTCACGCAGAAAGGTACTACGGGTAGAATTATTTTTCAATGATTGATCAATAAGTAAGAACTAATGGGCCAATACCATTAGTTTAAAAGTCTACCTGTAGTGGTAGGCTTTTTTAGTTACCTTTTCTGCGAGTAACGAAAGGGTGATTTTTTAATGGAACCAATCACGATAAATAATTTAACTTTTGCTTATCCGGGACAAGAACCGCTTTTTAATCATTGTGACCTCAATATTAGCAGCGATTGGAAACTAGGACTTCTCGGGCGAAATGGTCGTGGCAAAACCACATTACTCAAAATCTTGCAAAAACAGCTTTCCTTTCAAGGAAGTATTCAAACCAATCTTAAATTTAACTATTATCCATTAGTAATTCGTGAACCGAATGATTACACATTGAATGTCCTTATGAGAAGTGGCTATCAAGGTGAGCAATGGCAAATCGAACGAGAATTAAATTTGATGGCAACTCCCACAAAATTACTATGGCAACCTTTCAGTAGTCTTAGTGGTGGCGAACAAACACGTGTGATGCTAGCAACCCTTTTTGCTCAAGATGGGTTTTTCCCCCTGCTTGACGAACCTACTAATCACCTTGATCAGGATGGTCGAAAACAAATTGCTCAATATCTAAAAGCGAAAAAGAACGGCTTCATTATCACTAGTCATGACCAGGATTTTCTCGACAAAGTCATTGACCATTCATTAGTGATTGAACAACACCAGCTTGTTTTAACCCGTGGTAATTACAGTGATTATTTTATTCATAAGGAGCAACGAGATTCTACGGCCATTAAGAAAAACGAAAATTTACTAAAAGATATTCATCATTTAAAGCAAACACGGCAGGCAAAATCTCAATGGGCTCAACAAGCAGAAAATGAAAAGAAGAATAATTCGCATGCGGATAAAGGCTTTATTGGTGCCAAAGCTGCAAAAATGATGAAAAAGGCAACCATAATGAAAGGACGCTTAGATACTGCAATTGAGGAAAGAAAAGGGCTTTTAAAAGAAATTGAAAAAGTTGTTCCACTAACAATTAATGTCCTCCCCACTAATCATCAACCATTGTTAAGTATTAATGATCTAACGTTATCGTATCCAACTAAACAACTCTGTTCTAATATCACTACAACCATTGAAAAAAATGACCAGGTCCTGCTCTGTGGGAATAATGGTACTGGAAAATCTAGTATTATTAATGCAATCATCGGGACATTCAGTGGTAAGCAAAGCGGAAAGATACTTTTTAGCAGTGCCCTTAAAATCAGCACAGTACGTCAAGATTATTCTGATAATCATGGAAGTTTACGTAAGTTTGCATCTTCTTCTAAAATTAACTACGATCAATTTCTTAACCTTCTTCGTAAATTAGGAATGGAGCGCGCTACTTTTGATGTTCCGATTGAAGAAATGAGCATGGGACAACAAAAGAAGGTTGAATTAGCACGGTCATTAGCTGAGCCTGCCCACCTTTATTTATGGGATGAACCGCTAAACTATCTTGATACCTATAATCAGCAACAACTAATTCAGTTAATTCAAGAAAAGCGACTACCAATGCTAATTGTTGAACATGATCAAAACTTCATTAAGCAAATTGCAACAAAGAAAATTGAAATTTAATATTTCCTGGGAAATAATCAAATTTACAAAGTTAGTGTTAAAAAGGAGCTTCACGCGACAAAATAATAGTCGTTTGAAGCTCCATAATCATTAGCTAAATTAAGTTCAATTCAGTTAACCACTCAAGAAATAGTGGGAACCACTTTCCCATATGCGTATCTATCCGATCATTATTGACAATCCCAGTATATTCGTTAGCTAACGCGATTCCATGTCCCCCGGTGCCAAATTCATGTAATTCATATGGAACATCATTCTTAATTAACGCATCTGCATATACTTGGAGGTGATCAACAAAGGGAGTTAGTTCATCTTTTGCCGATCCCCACATAAAGGTTGGTGGTGTTTGCGGATTTACCAATTTCGCTACATTCTCTGTTGTAACCCCCATGCGTTCATCAATCAAGGGTTGAATAACAGGATATCCTAATGCGGCAAATCTAGCGTGTGTTAGTTTTTCATTACTATATGCAGCGGCAATTTGGCCTCCTGCAGAAAAGCCAATAATTCCCAACCGATCAGCGTCAACATCTAATTCATTTGCATGGTTAACAATATATTCAAATGCTTGGTGAACCGCTATTTTGGCTTCTTCATAATTCTTATGCTCAACTACCGGATATCGTACAACAAATGTTTGCCATGCATGGGTTGCAAACGTTAATGCCACCCGTTCGGAATCTCGCTCCATGATCTGGTTATAACTGCCTCCTGGCAAAATAACAAGACCGGGCAAAGCTTTATCAGTATTACTATGATAAATATCTAGAGACGAATATGGTTGATCTA
>CAMFQH010000240.1:0-2599 GCA_945980025.1 uncultured Lactobacillus sp. | reverse complement strand
CTGGAATGACATCTTCAAGACGATTACTACTGACAATGGTTCAGAGTTTGCGGATCTAGCTAATTTAGAGGAGGTTTCTAAGACTCTTGTTTATTATGCTCATCCAATACTTCTTGTGATAAGGGAACTGTGGAAAGGCACAATGGCCTTATTCGCAGATTCATTCCTAAAGGAGAGTACATCAATAACTATTCTCTCCAACAGATCATTGATATTGAAACCTGGTGCAATTCATTACCAAGAAAGATCCTGGCATACCACACACCAGATGAAATCTTCGAAAGAGAATTAGATCAAATCTATCAAGCAGCCTAAGTGTTCAATTTATTATTGCAATTTACGATAGAATTTTTTTGACAAGTATCCCTAAGATATTGAGAGAATCTATTCCCAAGCGCTGCGTCATTAGTTAAACCTTAATTTTATAAGTTACTTATTTACTACAACAGCGGATTTAACTTCCTCTTTGTTTACTTTAGTCTTAACACTCAATTTAACTGCGACAAACAAAATAATAAGTTCAACTGCTAAGAGTACAAATAATGCGTATCTAACATCCCCTAAGCCTGAAATAGTTGTTAACACGGTAGTCATTACTGGTGAAGTAGCCATGACAATTGTATTAAGTAAGCCTACACTTGAAGCCAAAATCTTACGATCAATTGTCGTAACTAGCCATTGTTGCATTTTAAGCGAAGCAGTACTTACTACTAAAGCTAATAAGAAGTAAAATGGCATAATGGCAAAAATATTAGCAAACACTGCAGCTACTGTAGTGGCTACACTTAAAACAATAGCAACAATAACCATAAAGAAAACAGATTGCTTTTTAAATAATTGTGGTCCAAAAGTACTACCTAAGATTGCACCAACACTTACCACCAAACCAATTACTGCAAGAGTAAAGCTGTAAGTGGAAATAATCATTGTTGAACGATTTCCTGCCATAATAATTGGTAATAATGAACCCATAGAAGTTAATGCACCGTTAAGAAGTGCAATTACTAAAACAACTGACAACAAGCCTGAAGCCTTCTTAATTTGAGTATATGAGGTCTTCATTGTCGCAAAGAATTTTTGCTCGTTTACTTCTTGCGGTTCAATAGGCTGATTATCTTTATTATGACGAACTCCTACACTAGCATATAACAAGCCAGCTGCTAAGAAAGTAAATGCATTAACGAAAGCTAAGCTTGAGTAAGACAAGAAAAGTAATAATCCTGATCCAACAAATTGAGCCGCAGTAGTAATCACTTGACTAATACCATTGGTAAAGCCTTCTGCTTCCGCAAATTCATCTTCTCCAACTAAATCAACAATTAATGGAGCACCTAAACCGCCGGCATAAGTACCAGCCATATCAGAGATAAAGTTAATAATTACTACTGCAATTACTAAGCCCCATTGAGATACATTGGTAATAAACAATACCCCAACTAATCCATATAGGCCAAATCTAACTATAGACATTAAGAAGATATTCTTAAATTTTTTTCTGGTTCTATCAGCTAAGTAGCCACCAAAGATATCGAATAATCTTGGCAGTGATTCAGAGATTGCAATTAATGATAAAGCAAGAGAATAATTTTGTAATTTACTTGCATAAGTCATAAACGCTAAATAAAAAAGAATGTCACCAGCACTAGATAAGAAACTAGCGACTGAAAATCTTCTGTAATCTTTGTTCTTCAAAAATACGTTCATAATGTTTAACTCCTTTTTTGATGTTAAACATATAATATCGGTTCTATAATGAAATTAACGAAATAGTCGTATTTGAATTTTTTAGGAGAACATGATTATGACAATTGGTGAATTACTAAAAGAATATCGAATTAGTCAAGGTAAAAATCAAAAAAAATTTATCAATGATGGAATGATCGTCAGCCAATCCTACTACTCTAAAGTAGAAAAAAATGCTAATAAGATTACAGTAGATAATTTAGTAGATTTACTTCATTACAATAACATCCCTATTTGGGAGTTTTTTAGTAGGCTTAATTCAAATGATGATCTTCGTCATCAACAAATAAAAGACTTTAATAATATGATGATTGAAGCTTATTATGAAAACAATATTGATAAAGTTAGGGGGCTTAAGCCATTAGTAAAAGAAAGTAATCTATCAAATAAAGATAAAGAAGAAGAATTACTGCTTGTAGAAGCATGGCTTGAAGCAATGAAAGATCCCTCGGAAGAACCTGATTTACAATTACGAACCAAAATAAAAGAAAAAATATTCAATATTCCTAATTTCAACGATACAAAAGTGGCTTTATTTTGTAATTTTATGCCATTCTATGATCTTGAGAGTAATATCGTGATTGCAAAAAAGATAACAGACCAGTATATAAATACTAAAAACACCAAAATGCAAGTAGCCTTACTAGCAATAATAACAAACATTTTATCTTTTTCGCTTAATGAAAATAAAGAAAAAAATGTTGATTATTTCATTGAAAGCGGAGAAAAGATTAAGACAAAACCTGAACTTGTATTCTATAGTTCTGCATTCTATTTCTTTAAAAACATAATTTTTTATCATCCGTAAATTGCAATAATAACTTGAACACTTTTGTTTAGGCTGTTTGATAGATGC
>CAMFQH010000239.1:0-2604 GCA_945980025.1 uncultured Lactobacillus sp. | reverse complement strand
ACGAAGTTAAATTCAAGATGATGCTCAAGGGTTAAGACAAGAACATGAATAAGGAGGTTAGCGTATAAAGCGATAGTATATTTAATGTAGTAAGGTGTTTTATTCCAGTGCAGCAAAATAAAGCAGACGGCTGCAATTAAAACTGGTTCTAATAGATTCGTGACTCGATAGATGTATTGATATCGCTGTGAGAAAGTAAAAGTATTCATGATCACGATAATAGTGGGAGTTATTGCTAGCAGTCCCCACCAAAGTTTATTTCTGTTTCTTAAGATCATCGTTATTGGGATAATGAAAGTAAAAGCTATCACATTAATATTTTGTAGCGTCAATTCGATAATACAAATTTCCTGAGCTAGGTAGATAAATACGATATAAAAATTAGAAAGGTATTTTTTATGATGAATCTTTATGTCGTCATTCTGATAATTCTCTAAGTAAATTTGAGCAACTATCATGCTGGCGACCACTAATGGCAGAAAGATACTTGAGTTTAAAATTTGTAACAACATTATTAAGACCTTATTTCATGTATAAATTGTAATTAGATAACTATAATTATAAGTTTTACTGGAATAAACTATAGCACTCGAAACTGTCAATTTTTTTGTGTAAATAGAACTTTCCCTTAGATTGATTTATTCAATTTCATCTAATGGAAGTGGCTTTGACCAATAGTAGCCTTGTTGGAAAATATGCTTATCACCGGCAAATTTTTCAGCGATATATTTTGATCTAACGGCTTCTAAGATAAGATCAAGGTTCTTTTCTTTGGCAAAGGAAGACCATGCGTGGATAAAATCAACAGTGGTTTCTAATGAGATATTGTCAAAAATTAAGAGCGATAGTTTAATTGCGTCGATTTTGTCGGCATGATGATTGATAAAATCGAAGCTATTGCTGCCAGAAGAAACATCGTCTAGCGCAATTCTAAAGCCCATGTCATAGATGCGCTGGAATGAACAATCAAATTTTTTGGCTCCCAAAAGGCCTGCTTGAAGTTGTCGTTCGGTAATTTCTAAAGCTACCTTTTGACCATACTTATTATAAATATCGTGTAAAAAGTCCCATACGCTAGAGTAAGCGAATTGAATTGGCTCGATATTCAAATTGACGTTGATGTTGGGGTACACTGAAAAAAGTTTTTCAAGAGATTTTGCTTCTACTTGAATCCATTTTTGATTGTCTTCCTCAGTACTGATGGCGCTGAAGAAGTCATGAACAGGGAATTTATCATTTTCGTCGTGTAATAACATTTCATAATGATCAATTCTCGGATTCATATTTTGATCTATTTGATAAATAGGTTGGAATACGTTTTGCCAATTGTACATGTTTAATTCTCCTCGATAATAAAAAATCTTTGATCTGTAAATCGATTACTTGTAATGTTTACTTATACTTTACCAAAATGAGAAATATTTTCATTAATTAGGCAAATATAATTTGCTTTCGACCTAAACTTTTTGCCTTGTAAACAAGAGAGTCAGCTCTTGCTAGAGTCGCATTAAAGTCCTCATTTTCCAAGTGTTTAGTTAAACCGCCTGAGAAAGAGAAGGAAATGTTTTTACCATTGACTGTTCTGACGGGATGCTTAGCAAAATATTTATTGATATCATTGAGAACTTGAACAAGTTGGGTACCATCTTGTTGTCTGATAACGATGGTGAATTCTTCTCCGCAGAAACGATAAACGGCACAGTGAGGCGGAAAGGTTTGATGAATGTCTAGCTTTAATTTTTGAAGATTGCGAGATAGGTTGGTTCTTTATCGTCTTTTGCAGCTAATTTTTTCATTCCTCTATCAAAAGCACGATAGTTGAGTAAACCGGTCAGATCATCACGAGTACTTTCGTAGCGTAATTTAGCGATTCGTTCTTTTCCTTTGCGCTCATAATACATTCTGAAGTTTTCCGCCATGTACCTATTAAGATGGTAATAACATGGTTGAGTTTGAGCTGATGTCTAAGAGATAATACTAAAAAATGAATAAAGCAGCTGCTGTACATAGCTATTGTGTATTTATTATAGTAGGTAAGTTTCTTGCAGCGTAAAAGGATTACGCAAAGCAGCGAAACTAGAGCTAAGCGTAATAGGCATGACACTATGTTGGCCGATTGCGATATATTTAGGTAGGCATCTACTGACAAATTAATGAACGGAGTCAGTACTAACAGTCCCCACCAAAGTTTATGTTCATTCCTTAAAATCATTGTTATTGGAATAACGTAAATGAAGGCCATAACATTTAAACTTAGTAGTGTTAATTGAATAATAGATATTTCCTGCACTATGTAGATAAAGATAGTGTAGAAGACGGCCCAAAGATTTCCTTGCCACTTGGTGACATTAGAATTCCAGTATCCTTCCAGGTGAACCTGAACAATGATCATACCAACGATTAAGAATGGAAGAAATAACGCTGAGCTGATAATTTTTAAAAACATTTTTGAGACCTGATTCCAAATAGAGCATTAATAATAAATGTTGATGTGATAAATGAAATTATAATTTTGCCAAAATAAACTATGCTGTTTCTAGTAAGTAGTTTATTTATGGCGTATAGGATTGATATTGATGCTTTATTGTTAGATAAAGTAAAAAT
>CAMFQH010000238.1:0-2606 GCA_945980025.1 uncultured Lactobacillus sp. | reverse complement strand
TAAAAAATCAATCTACGAGAAAAATCTATTTACACAAAAAATTTGACAGTTTCAAGCAGTATGGTGTAAAAATTGATCAATGATTGTACTGAATATATTACAAGATGTGAATATTATGCTATATCCATTCGCAGAATTTCCTGATGAATTATCAACTACATACTCTCAAATTATGACAGATGATAATGTAAAGGGCGATAAAAATTACTAGTTCATTTTGAGTAGCCGACAGATTATGGATTTAAAAGTTTAATTTGGCAGTGTACTAAAGATGAGAAGGTTAGAGGTTAATTAGTTTCGATTTAAGAGCTTAAAAAATTGAATGTTGATAAAATAAAAGTCATTGATTACTTAATATCATAAGTTTTCAATGACTTTTGTATATTTTAGAGATAGATGCTATGTCTTATTTTGTCTTAAAATTATTTACTTTGATGAATTCATTGACACCAACACAATAATATAATTTTTTAGAAATTTTTACTGGTGAACCATAAGTCTTTATATTTGTTCCTCTCTTTAAAATAATGTTTCTCTTAATCCGCTTTCCTTTATTATTGTAGATGAATGCATTATGTGTTAGTTTTCTCGTCTTACCATTGATATTTTCAGCTGGAATATACTGTTTGGAATTATTGGAGAGCTGATAAAATCTTCTATTCTTAATTAAAATACTTGGCGTAATCACTGAAAGGCTATTGAAAGATTTAAGTTCTGGTAATGACAAAATAAAACCATTTTGATCATAAATAAATGAGTTATGCATCAATTTGACGGAATTTACACTGGAGTCTGAATTTTGGACTTCTTTAACTGGTTCTGGGTTAGGATTATTGATTGAAGTAGAAGGTTCAGTGTTGTTTGAAGGAATCACTTTGTATTCTTTTTCGCCCCAAATTACATTATTGTTATCACCCAAAGCGGCAAAGACAAGGACTGGAATATGTTTTTCTGATTCATCTTGCTGAAGTTTAAATTCACCTATATATTTAGTGCCATCTTTGTCAGTTATAGTTAAGATAATTCTATTATTCTTTTGAGTTGATTCCCAAGTACCAGTTATTCCACCAGATACTTGATGATCGGTAGTTAATTTAACTAGTGCACGGGCAATTGGTATGCCGGAAGTCTTGTTGCCATTATTTACAAATTCATACTGTCCTGGAATTTGCTTCAAAACATCGTTGATATTCTGGGAAGAAATCTTGTCTTCATGTTCTGTGTATTCGAATGGTAATGGAATCGGCCAACCATTTTGGGTCATGATCATTTCCTTAACTCGTAATTCATGGTATTCAGTGCCATGATTAAAGCGGGTATGATTAATTAGAAACCAAGTACCATTTTTGTCAATGAATGCTGAATTATGACCAGGTGACATATATGCATATGGCAGACAGCTAAAATCATAATTGCCTTCAAGTTTTATTCCATATTTTTGATTTTCTTGTTTAGTAACATCATTTGTTTTCCATTGTGTATAAACCGGATGTTGTCCCATAGCGTCTACATATTTACCATTGATTTCTTTAGATCTAAATAGGCGCATATTATAACCGCCTTCTCGGGTTAATCCACCATAGGTAACAAATAAATAGTAGTATCCAGTATTTTTGTCATATTTTATATAAGGTGCTTCTCCAGATTCATGGAATCCGCCTATTAAATGAGTACCAAAGTAACGATCTACTTCTTGACCATACTCATTAGTACTATCTTTTCCAGGATAAATTACTTTTCCTGTTTTTTTATCTAAAGGCAATAAGTAAATACCGCCTGACCATGAACCATATGACATCCACAGATTATTATTTTTATCTGTAACAATATTCACATCAATAGCATTTGGAGCATAATCATTGTTATAAGTTCCGTCAGCTCTAACCCACTTATTGCTAAAGCCATTAATTATTTTCTTATCAATTAACTCCTTAATATTTGTGTTAGTATAAATATCATTCTTACTGCTGCTATCACCGTTATGTTCTTTATTTTTTGTAAAACCAGAGTAAATTAGAGTGTCTTGAAATTGATATGGACCGTGAACGGTTTTAGAGGCTGCAAATCCAATCGCAGAATGGATCCAACTGGATGAGGTAGCAAAATAATACATGTATGCTCCCTTGGATCCATCTTTCCATACATAGTCAGGATTATATATTTCATCTGGTGCCCAAATCGCGTATCCATTTTTAGCATCACCATCATGACTACCAGCCCACTTGAATATTTTACTTAAGTCCTGGTCATAGTTGGCAAAAATAAAGGATGGTTGTTCATATTCTTTCTTAAATAGCGGTTTCCAATTGTAGAGATCATCTGATTCTGCTTCGGCTTGATGAGAACCAAAAACATAATATTTTCCTGTTTTTGGTTCTTGAAAAATCGAAGGATCATGAACTGAAACTCTTTCAGGCTGTTTAACTTGTACAGTTTTATTATTAGAAGTTTTTATATTTTGTAGGATTTTAACTTGTTTTGAGGTTGTGGAATTATTAGTCAGTGAATTGTTCTTTGAAATATAATCTTCTTGTTTAGTATCTTTATTTTTACGCCGATTGTAAAATCAAGTTGAACACTTTATAAAAATAAAAGTCCATCTGGAC
>CAMFQH010000237.1:0-2629 GCA_945980025.1 uncultured Lactobacillus sp. | reverse complement strand
TAAGTGGCTTTATGTAAAGTAGCTCTATCCTTACTCTCCCAAGGGCAAAAATCAGCAAAAAAATGCACTTGTGAAATTTTAGCCGTATATAAATAAAAAATCCCGAATTAACGGGATTTTATTTTTTGTCTTAAAAAAATTTCACAAGCAGACCAATTAGGAATTATTCCCAAAAATCTTTAGGTTTATGGTCTGGATCAATCCAAATAAATGATAAATCAATCGTATCTTTACGCTTAGTCAAACGAATTGCATTAATATTCATTTCGTTTAATCTTTCTTGAGTCAGCGGTTCATATGGAGCCAATTGAAAAACGTCCCTCAACAGCCATTAGCCTCTAACTGCTCGTTAACCTCTTTATCGTGTTTCATATTATATTCAATTTTATGAATCCAATAATCACGGTTTCTCTTTAATCTAGCCTTATGCTTTTGCCATTCATAACCATGCCAAAATTCACCATCAACGAAAACCGCAATCTTATACTTAGTAATTGCAATATCAGGCTCGCCTGGTAAATCCTTGTAATTAGCTCTATATCTTACGCCATAGTGCCATAAAAGCTTCCTCAGCACTAACTCATCCTTACCATTCTTCGAATGAACCTTGGACATCTGTCGGCTCTTCTCAGGAGTTGTATCAAATTTATATTTCATATAATCAACTCCAATTCAAAATTATGCGTGCATATCAACTTCAGCACATTTTGTTATTCCACCAATTATTTTAGTTATGCCAAAGTAAACAACATCATCATAATCACTCTTAAGCGTAATCAGTCGATCGATTTCTTTTAAAATAAAATCTTGTGCCATTTCTATATCAATTGTCACAAAAACGCTCTTCGGTTCTGGCGCTAAATCACTCCATCGCACAACGTAAAACATCTAATCATCCTCTTTAATCAGAATCGCGGGTAAACCTTTGCCACCAATGCTTTTAATTGGTCCTTTTGATAAATTTATCTTTCTCTTTTGTTGAACTTGAACTCTCATTGCTCTTCTCAGCACCATAAAAAAGCTTTTGCTGATTATTTATTTTCTTTCTTCTTAAACATATCAAGCCAAAGATCGTAGCCGCGCTTTTCATCGTTGGTTAAATTGTTGATCACTCTATCGATAGCCTGATCTACGGTTTCATCTTGGGTAGCTATACCCAATGCATTTTCTAAAGCATTGATCTTGGTTACAGTAGATTTAAGCAAACGTACTGTTTGATATGACTTACGACCAGTCTTTGGACGACCAACTGGACGCTTGCCGTTAGTTGATGTTGCTTGTTTTGTTGTATTCTTTTCAAGCTCTTGTTCTATTTTTTGATTAGCTTTTAATGGATCATAAGTTTCTTGAGGTTTAGAAATATTTGTTTTCTTAACTGGACGTGGTTTTTTTTCAGTGGTTTTCTTTTCGTCTTTTTTGAATTCAAATTTTGCCATTTTAGTTCAAACCGCCTTTATCTTTTAAACGTTGGATAATTTCTTTGGTTAATTGTGAGTAGATGTAGTGAATGCGTCTGTCATGGATATCAGACTTAGTTAAATCTTTGTCAGCAATCCCAGTACGATCGTATCTCTTCAATCTTTCCATGTGGTGAATGATATTGTCGAATAATGCATCATCGCCGAAGTCTTCTTCTGCATCTTTCAATATTTGATCATCTAATCCGGAACGCTTCTTAAGTAAAACTGGAAGTACACCTAAGATATCAAAATCAACGTTGGAATATGAGTTATACATTTGTTGTAAATATTCAAAGAATGTTTCAGCACCATCCAATGATCTTTGTTGTGTTTGTAAAACAATGATTACCTCATCGGTGGCATAAATTGCTGAATCAGTGAATACAGATAATGTTGGCGGAACATCAATAATGATAATGTCATAGTCGTCATTAATAGTTTCCAATTGCTTTGCAAAATATGCAATTCTTTGTTCTTTTACATGTGACATTTCAGATTGCAATAAGCTTGGATTTTGTTCGATTTTTTCCTTGTTTGGCATAAATTTAATTTCAAGAAAATCTGGATAATTCTTGAAGTCTTCACTGGATGGTAATAAGTAAAGATTGTCCATTACGTTAACGATTGCAGATGAAATATCTTCTTCATTCAATGCAACCATCATAGTTTTATCAATCTTGAGATCTTCGCCATCATGTTGCAAGCCATAAGTACGACGTAATAATTGTGTTGCGTTTGATTGAGGGTCCAAGTCACATACAAGGGTCTTATATCCCATTTGAGCAAGTTGGTATGCAACCATTACGGAATTAGTAGTTTTACCTACTCCGCCTTTCATATTTCCAAATAATAATGTTGTAGCCATATTCGTACGCTTTCTTTAATGATAGTGCTTTTTTTATTATTCATAATTAGTTTACTACAAGAAATTATGAAAGGCTATAATTTTAAGTGGTAAATAATTAATTGTGGTGAATTATTTATTGTAGTAGATATATATGTGTAGTAGGTTATTTATTGTGGTAAGTATATAACTGTAGTAAAAAATATTTGCTTCTATAAAAATAAAAGGGACCGTTTTAAAAATTCAAAACGATCTCTTTTAATTGATAGCTATTTATTTACTACAGTTATATATCTGTCTCTTATACACATCTGACGCTGCCGAC
>CAMFQH010000236.1:0-2649 GCA_945980025.1 uncultured Lactobacillus sp. | reverse complement strand
GTCTTAGACGACGAATATTGTAAACTGGATCGCTAGATTTTAATTTTAAGTAATGTTGAACATCTTCATTTGGAAATTCAACATTAAACTCAATGATATCGCTAGTGACCTCATTAGATCCTAGTAGATTAGCTAAGCCACTAAAAGCATTCGCTGGTGAATCAAATTTATCTTGAATTGGAATTGGGCCTAAGACAAAAGTGCCGAGACCAGATTCTTTATAGACTAGTCCTTTTCTTTGTAGACCATCTAAGGCCTTCTTAACGGTTAAACGGCTTACGTGTAATTCTTCTGCAAGTGTTTTTTGGTCAGGAAGGGGAGTTTGAGGTTTATAGACTCCATCTTCAATTCTTTTTTGTAGAATTCGAGCAACTTTTAAGTATTTTGCTTCTGCAGCCATTATTTTTCAGCCATTTTTTTGTAAACAGCTACTACTTCCTTAGCTAAATCAATAAAAGTAATAGCTGTCATTAAGTGGTCTTGAGCATGAACCATGTAAAGGTCAACTTTTACATGGTTACCTTGTGCTTCTTGGGTTAACATATCAGTTTGAACATTGTGGGCATTTACTAAGCCTTCGTTTGCTTGCTTAATAAACTCATCAGCCTTTTCAAAGTCGCCTTTTTTAGCAGCTTGGATTGCTTGCATAGCAGCAGCCTTTGCATTACCAGCTTGCATAATAATTCCCATTACAACTTGCATGTTATCGCTATTTTCTTGTGCCATAATTTTAATTCTCCTAGATAGATAGTATTTTTAAAATAAAAGATGCTCCTGACAATTATTTATTTTACTATGTCAGCAAGCATCTCCCATAAATTATTTTTGTTTTAATTCTTGAATTCCTTGATCAATTGCTGCATCACAATCAATTGGTAATTGCAGTAGCATTTGTCCGTCTACCTCAAGACCTTTAGGGACTTGGATAATACCTGGAAAATGATAGCCATGATGAGCTTTAGTTTCATTATCTAAATAAATAGAAACTTGTCCATCTGCGCTGACACCAATTTTAAAGTGATGACCGTTACGATCAAATTCGTTAACAATTTTTACTTCGTCGTTCATTTAACTATTTATCGCCCATTAATTCTTGAGCAGTTTCAAGAACATGCTCACCATTCATCATACCGTAGTCTTGCATGTTAATAACTGCTAATGGGATGCCTGCTTCATCAGTAATCTTTTTAACACTGTCTTCCATGTATTGAACTTGAGGTCCAAGCATTAATACATCTGGGTGTTCCTTATCAATTTCATCTTGAATACCTGATGCTGCAGTAGCAAAGATCTTGTAGTCCTTACCTTTTTCTTTAGCTGCGTTTTGCATCTTTGATACTAAAAGTGAAGTTGACATACCTGCTGAACAAGCTAACATAATAGTTTTATCTGCCATAATAATTATCTCCTTTGTAAATCTAATTAAGTGTTTTTCAGTGTTTGAGTGTTGATCTATAAATTAAATGTATGCACTTTCATCATTGAAAGCATTTACATTATAGCACGATTTTGATCATAAGTGTTAGTTAATAGCTGAAAAAATTATTTACCTTCAGCTTCGTCCTTCTTAAGCGTTGCAGCTTCTCTTTGGACTAAGATCTTGTCGTACTTTCTAGCAAATGGCCAGTAGATCAAAGTTGAAATAACTAATGTACATGCTTGCCAAATTGCCATCTTCCAGCCACCAATTAGGAAACCGGAGATAACAGCTGGCATTGTCCACGGACAAGCAAAACCATTAAGAGGGGGAACAATACCAGTTCTAATTACGAAGTAAGTTGAGATAGCAACTACAACTGGTGTTAAGAAGAATGGAATTGCTAAGAATGGGTTCATAACAATAGGTAAACCGAATAGGAATGGTTCGTTAATGTTAAAGATACCAGGAACTAATTCAACTTTACCGATTGAACGTAATTGTGCTGATTTAGCAGCAATTAAAATAAAGATAATTAAACCAATAGTGATACCTGAACCAGTCAAGTTAATAAAGTTGTTGTAGAATTCGTTAGTAACAACGTGAGCACCATTGGCAATGGTTAATTTACCAGCTTTGTACAATTGAGCATTATCAAAAGAGTTAGCTTGAAGCATAGGGCCAGCAAGAGAACCAACAATTAAACCACCGTGAACACCAAAGAACCAGAAGAATGGTACTAAGAATCCAATAGCGATGGCACCACCAAGTGAATCAGAGATACCTTGAAGTGGAATTTGAAGAGTTTGGTAGGTCCATTGTAAGAAGTCTGAACCAGTAGTTAACTTAAAGCCTGCGTAAATAAGCATAGTACCAATTAAGATAATTCCTGATGGAATCATAGCAGTAAATTGGTTAGAAACAGCAGCTGGAACTTGTTCAGGTAACTTAATAGTCCAGCCCTTTTTCATAATAGCTGAGTAAATCCAGCCGACTAACAAACCAACAATGATTGCGGCGATCATTCCGTCGCCACCAAGCCAGGTAATGTTGAAGACACCTGTAACTGGTGATTCTAAGAATGTTTGTAAAGCGTGTGGTAACTTATCAATATTTTCAGTTACGGCTTTTGCACTCATTCCACCGTCAATACCTTTAGCCATGGCATTCTTTAATGGGCTGTCAATAGTTAAAGTTTGAAGCATTAAGAATGCAGCTAATGAAGTAAGACC
>CAMFQH010000235.1:0-2665 GCA_945980025.1 uncultured Lactobacillus sp. | reverse complement strand
GCAAAGTCCTGCCCGCCGGTTCTGTCTCCTCCAACAGCAATACTCATTCCAATTTTTCCTCTTAAAATGTTATAGTCAATAGCTTCTAAAGCTCTAGTTCTGTCCATAATAGCAGATAAATAGCTACTAATACCTCCACTTTGAATTGGAGTTGCAATAACAATTCCATCAGCACTTAAAAGGCCTTCATAAACTTCACTCATGTCATCTTCAATAATACATTTTTTATTCTCAAGACAATAATCACAGTGCATACAGTGTTTAATGTCTTTTGCCTGACAAGAAAACATTTCAGTTTCAAAATTATCTTCTTTTAGTTTATCCATTGCTTTTGACAATACATAATGAGTAGTACTGTTTCTTGGACTTGCGCAAATACCAAAGACTTTCATAAAAATAGTTTATTACAATTAATTAAAATTAATTTCGTTTAAAAAAAAAAGAGAGTGTAAATTAACCCTCAACCATAATTAATTTACCAGTATCAGAGTCTCGATAAACCTTACCCATTTCTGTAAATCCTTCACCAGAAGATTTACTTAAATCAGGAGCATCTTTTAATTCATCCCCTTGGTCTATTTGTGAAACTTCCTCTATAGCATTTTTAACTCTTTGTTTTTGTTGCTCGTCCATATTTTCATTAAACACAATACTTTGCATATTCCATGAAATAACCAAGAATACCAACAATCCAACTGCAATAACCAACATTGCATCAACAAGATTTGATGTACCGGCCATTGGATCTTCTTCACCCTGATTTAGGAATTTTCCTTTTCTTCGACGAATCATACACAACACCTAATTTTTTAAATTCTCTAAAACTGCATTTACAAACAATTGCAAATTAGAAGAGTACTCTTCATACCATCTACGCCTTATTTTTGATATAACATAAGCAACAGCACCAGAACCAATACCCACAACAGTTGTATCAAATGCAACTATAATTGCATTAGCCAATGTGGTAACATCTCCACTACCTAACGCAGCAAGACCCGGCCCCATTGGAATTAAAGTACCCATTAAACCAAGAGTTGGACCAATACGAGTAACAATATCTACTTTTTCAAGAGATTTTGCCATGACAACTTCTTCTTCCTCAATTAAATTTAAAGCCCAAGCTTCACGAGATTCATCAGACAATGAGTGAGAATCTGCAATCTTTAATAGAACTTCTTTTTGAGAGTCATAAATCTTTGAACCTTTAATAATATTTTTAAGTTCTGAAACACCCTCAGCATTAACCAAAGAAAAGATTAACTCTTCTTTATAATTTCTGGTTAATCTAACACGAGTTTTATAATCGGAAATAAGACCTCCAAAAGCAAAAACTGCAAAAATTGCAAATATAAGTAAGAAAATAATTACTGGAATCTGTAAACTTTGAGAAACTACATTTAAAGTTGCAGCCAATAATTCACTACCCGGAATAACTACCATATAAATCACCACCTATTTTTTTAATAAAGAATTCTTTTTATAATACAATAAACCTAAAACAACAATAATAACCAATAACACAAATGAAAAGGCAGCAGAATCTATTGAAACTATATTAATTGGCTTCATATCACTCATATTAAGAGAAATGATATTTGGAAGCAACAATGAAATCATTAAACAATAAATTCCCAATATGAAATACATACTACCAAAATTTCTATATGTATAATTAATTTTAACGTAAGATATGCCAATAATCAATAAGTTAAACACTACTGTTGTCAATAAGGTAATTTGTAAATCATCTAATCCAAAAATTGATTCACCAAATCCTATGCAGATCATCATAGACAATATAAAACTTACATAAGACAATAAAAGAACTTTTAAAAATGTTTTTTTGTAATCTTTCTGTTTTAAAATAATATAACCAATAGCCATTAATAAAAATGCAATTAAAAACAGCAAAATGTAGTTATACTCGCCAATGAGAGAATCTAATTGAATTTTGAATATTGAAATTAAATAAACAAAAATACCAACAGATATAAACGAAACAATAGATAATTTAGCCAAATTTCTTTTAGAATCAATATTGCAATTAATAAACAAACCAATAATTACTGAAAATATCAAAATTGAAACGATAAAAGCAACTGACCACAATATGTTAAACCCCATAATATCCCCAATTTATTTTTTAGAAACTATTTTAGATACTATAACAGTTATGAAAAAACCACATAACATTACACAAATCAATAATATAACATTATTAACAGTAAATAACTCATTATTAGCAGTATTTTCACTAGAATCATTAGTTAAATTTTTATTTGTTTTATTTACTTCAATTTCAGAAGAATTATCATTTACAACAGACCCGGAAGTTGACTCCTGATAAGTTGTACCTTGAATTTCATCAGATGTAGAATAAGTAGAACCACTTCCAGATGATTTTGAACTACTTGAATAACTATAACTAGATGAATCACTCTGACTTTGAGAATAACTAGAACTAGAAGAACTAGAAGAGCTTGAACTACTTGAAGAAGGTGTTGAACTTCCTGATGAATGAACTACATCTGAAGTCACCTCTTCCACATACTCAGAACCATGTCCTGGATGAGCACATGCTGTAGATGCTACAAAAGATATAATAAAAATAATTGAAATCAACAAAGCTATTTTTTTATATTTCATATAATCACCATTTAAT
>CAMFQH010000234.1:0-2676 GCA_945980025.1 uncultured Lactobacillus sp. | reverse complement strand
CAAGCAGGCACTGACCTTGAGACAAGGAATCCTGCTCTTGATCGCTTGCTTTACCTATTCATACACAGTGATGAAGCAAGGGATTACTTATTGAGTCAGCAATTCTTGTTTCCAGATGAACGTTATGCAAAATTGGCAGAATTTTGGTTAAAATACCATCAGACTCATGAAGGGGCAGAGGTTACTGGCTTCATTGATTTTATTCCTGAAGAACTTCAAGGTATAATTATTAATATGGAGATGATTTCAATGCCTCCAGATTATTCTAAGCGTGAATTAGATGATCAATTGCGGGCATTGGAAAAAAGTAAAATTGATCAGCAATTAAATGATTTGCTTAATCAATTGAAGGATGCTCAAAGAAAACAAGATAATAGTTTAGAGCTTGAAATAGCGCAAAAAGTAATTGCGTTAAGAAGAAAGAAGTTTTAGAGGGGGCTTTTTTACATGGCAGAGAGTAAGACTACCAAAGAAACAACAATGACACTTGATAAAAAGGTCAAGGAAGTTGTTAAGGAAGTTAAAAAAGACAAACAAATTACTGAAAAAGAATTTACTGCTCAACTAATTAAGCCATATGATCTTCAAGGAAAAGCGGTAGATCAACTAGTTCAAGAATTTGAAGACAATGGAATTAGTATTGTTGATGAAAATGGTGAACCTTCAAAATTAGCTTTAAAGAAGCAAAAAGACGTTGAGAAGGCTGAATTAAAAGATATGTCAGCACCTTCAAGCGTAAGAATGAATGATCCAGTCCGGATGTATTTGAAGGAAATCGGACGTGTTTCATTATTAAATGCCGATCAAGAAATTGCCTTGGCTAAGAGAATTGAATCAGGCGATGAAGAAGCTAAGCAAGAATTGGCCGAAGCTAACTTACGTTTGGTAGTTTCTATTGCTAAACGTTATGTTGGTCGGGGTATGTCCTTCTTAGACTTAATTCAAGAAGGTAACATGGGCTTGATGAAGGCCGTTGACAAATTCGACTATCGTTTAGGATTTAAGTTTTCAACTTATGCAACTTGGTGGATTAGACAAGCAATTACTCGTGCAATTGCTGACCAAGCTAGAACAATTCGTATTCCAGTTCACATGGTTGAAACAATTAATAAGTTGATCAGAATTCAAAGACAACTTTTGCAAGATCTAGGAAGAGAACCAACTCCAGAAGAAATTGGTGCCGAAATGGATATGCCAACTGATAAGGTTCGTGAAATCTTGAAGATTGCACAAGAACCAGTTTCTCTTGAAACACCAATTGGTGAAGAAGATGATTCTCATCTAGGTGACTTTATCGAAGATAAGGATGCAACTAGTCCTGAACAACATGCTTCATATGAATTGTTAAAAGAACAACTTGAAGAAGTACTTGATACTTTAACCGATCGTGAAGAGAATGTTTTACGTTTACGTTTTGGTCTTGATGATGGACGTACTCGTACTCTAGAAGAAGTTGGTAAAGTATTTGGAGTAACCCGTGAACGTATCAGACAGATTGAAGCTAAGGCTTTGCGTAAATTACGTCACCCAAGTCGTTCAAATCAATTAAAGGACTTCTTAGATTAGGATAAGAGTTAACAGTAAAAACCTTGTGGTAATAGCAATATTGCCGCAAGGTTTTTTACTATAAAATTGAACTATCCATGCTTTAAAATAACAAAAAATATGCTACAATAAACTCATAAGTTGGAGGTGTTACTATGCAAGAATTAAGAAACGATACTCTCATTTCTCTAAATGGGGGGGGTAGAAAGCCATTCTATCAACGTTTCTAAGGGATTTTATACTTTAAATCCTTATTTTCTTGTACAGTACATAAAAAGCCAAGTTAAAGATGACTTTAATAGAGTCATTCTTTAGCTTGGCTTTTTTGCGTCTTCAATTATTTTAATGCTAATAGCTCGAGTATAGGAGGAAATGGAGTGAAAAGTAAATTTTATAAGTATGGGATTGCTACTTTAGTAGGTGTAAGTGCCTTAGCATTAGCTGGTTGTCAAAGTAATGAAAAACAGTCAGATACATCTAATGCCAAGTCGAAATCTTCAATAGTTAAGATTGAAAAGAAAAGTAAATCTAAGAGTAGCAAATTAGAAAAGCAAGAAGGTGAAGTGAAAAAACAGAGCAGTGAGAATGTTAATAAGGCAAGTAGTTCGAAGAAAGATGGAGAAAAAGTACCGACAGCTACTGAATTGATGAATAATGTTTCGACCTTTAATGAAGGTAATTTTGATATTCGGCTTAATTATGCAACTGTTAAAGGTTATGACACAGGAATAATTCAAGAAAATCCGCGAGTAGTACATTATAAGTTCAATGGTGGGATGAATTCGGAAGTTTGGGTAACTGATCAATTTGTCTACAGTTTATCGGGTGATAAATGGACTAAAATTGGGCAAACTTATAAGATTGGAAGATTTGATCCGATGACTAGCCTTCCATCTACCCTTATTAATCAAATGAAAGTCTCAAAGACTGATGATGGTTATCAAGCAAAATATGAAGGAAACTCTGCTGAAGTTAAAGAATTAATGGAACATTATATTGTTTGGGTTTCAAATGAAAATAAATGGCATCCATTTGGAGACCAAGACTTTACATTAGCTACTCTAACTTATAGTTTTAATAAACAAAACATACTAATCTAGTGTTGGATGATTACTCGACGGAGTAGTCGTT
>CAMFQH010000233.1:0-2694 GCA_945980025.1 uncultured Lactobacillus sp. | reverse complement strand
CGTCACGATACTAAATATGCTCTTCGTAAAGCATCTGAGAAGGTCTTACCAGAAGAATGGGCTCAAAGACCTAAGCTTGGTTTCCCAACTCCAATTAAGCAATGGCTTAAGGAACCAAGATTTTACAAACAAGTTAGAGCATTGTTTACTGAAGACTTTGTAGATGACATTTTTGACCAAAAGAAGATTGTTAAATTGCTTGATGATAATTACAAGGGCGATGGTTCAGCTCGTCGTCAAATTTGGGCTATTTACACTTTCTTAGTTTGGTATAAATTATTCTTTGTTGATTATGATGAAACTGTTAAGAAGTATCAACATGTTCAACCAGAAGTAGCAGAATTAATTGAAAGTGGCAGACTTGTTTAATTAAAGTTAGAGAGAAGTACGGATACAAAATGGTACAAGCAAAATTTACCCCTATTTTATTAGGTAGTGATATCAATGTTTACGGAATGGCTCGCTCCTTCAACGAGGCTTATGGAATTAAGGTTCAAGCTTGGGCTGCTAGTCAATTAGCAGCAACGCGCTATTCTAAAATTGTTGACGTAGAAGTTCATGAAGGCTTTGAAGAAGATCCAGGCTTTATGAACGTTATGAAGCAAAAGATTGAAGAATACAAAAATCATCCAGAACCAGTTATTTTAATTGCTTGTGGAGATGGATACGCAGAATTATTGGCTAAGCATAAGGATGAGTTGAAGGATACTTTTGTTGTTCCTTACATTGATTATGACTTGCTAGAGAAGCTAATTTCTAAAGAAGGTTTCTACGAAATTGCTGAAAAATATGGTCTTCCATATCCACATACTAAGATTGTGACTATGGATGACTATAAGGCTGAAAATTATTTGAATTTACCATTTGATTATCCAGTTGAATTGAAGCCAGAAGATCCAGTTTCATGGTTGAATTGTCAATTTGAAGGCCGTAAAAAAGCCTTTACTATTCACGATGAGGCAGAATTAGTAGATATCGTTGGTAAAATCTATACCAATGGTTATACTGAAGACTTGATTTTACAAGATTTCATTCCAGGCGATGATTCTAACATGCGTGTTCTTAATGCTTATGTTGATAAAGATCACAAGGTTAAGATGATGTGCTTAGGTCACCCACTTCTTGAAGACCCAACTCCTCAATCTATCGGTAATTACATGGCAATTTTGCCAGCCTTCAGTCAAAAGCTCTACGATACTGTTCAATCATTCCTTGAAAAATTGAACTATACTGGTATGGCTAACTTTGACATTAAGTACGATCCAAGAGATGGAGAATACAAATTCTTTGAGATCAACCTCCGTCAAGGTCGTTCAAGTTTCTATGTAACTTTAAATGGCTATAACTTAGCTAAGTGGTATGTAGATGATTATGTTGAAGATAATTTGAAAGATAAGCCAACAGTTTATGGAAATAAAGACGGTGCTAACTATATGTTGTGGCTTGGTGTTCCAAAGAAGATCTTTAAGGAATATGCTTACGACAACGGTTCAAAACGCCTAGCTGAAAAGTTAATTGACGAGGGTCACTATGGTACAACTGTCTTCTATGATAAAGATCGTAGCTTAAAACGTTGGTTATTGATGCACTACATGTTCCATAACTACTATGCTAGATATAAGAAGTACTACCAAGTAAATAAGGGACAATATTTTGAAGAAGAAGCTAAAAAATTAGAAAAGCAAGCTCTTCGTGATGGTCAACAAGAAAACCATGAGAATGAAATTTAATTAGAAAAATACTGCTGAGAATTTTTTACTCTCAGCAGTATTTTTTTGACTACTTTACTAATTATAGAAAATTTTGAAAATGAGCCTCTCTCTTGCTAGACGTGACTTTTGCTTAATACAATATATATGATCCAAAATGTCAATACCTACAATATCATGTAGTTTCTGATAGAATAGAACCATAGATATTGTGAAAGAAGAGAATAACCATGTTACAACAAGATGCTCAAATTAAATCAATTACTCAAATGACACTGCCAGAAACAGCTATTAAAAGAGACGGCAGCATCTATCCTTTTGCTCTTTACAAAATTGAAATGGTTTTAGATAGCTTGCATCTGACTGAACATGAAGCAGATATTTTACCTGCTATCCTTCAAAAATTAAATGGTGCAAAGCAGACTTCTACTGAGAAAATAGCAGATGCATTTGTTCAAACATTAATCGAACTCGGCTTTAGTGATGAAGCAAATGCTTATGTTGATTACCGTAGAGAAGATGAAGCTAATTTTAAGAAGCAAACTGAGACTACTAACCGTCTGGGACGTTTAATTCACCATGATCCAACAATTGTTAATGAAAATGCTAATAAAGATTCACGTGTTTTTTCAACTCAGCGTGATTTAACAGCTGGTGTAGTTGGTAAAACAATTGGTTTAACGATGATGCCAGAACATATTGCTAAGGCACACTTGCGTGGTGATATTCACTGGCATGACTTAGATTACACACCGCTCAGTCCTCTAACTAACTGTTGTTTGATTGACTTTAAAGAAATGCTAGGTCATGGCTTTACAATTGGAAATGCAAATATTGAATCTCCTCATTCAATCGAAACAGCCACTGCTCAAATGTCTCAAATTATTGCTAATGTTGCTTCTAGTCAATATGGAGGCTGTTCTGCCGACAGAGTAGATGAAGTTTTGGCTCCATATGCTGAAAAGAATTATCACAAGAATATTAA
>CAMFQH010000232.1:0-2701 GCA_945980025.1 uncultured Lactobacillus sp. | reverse complement strand
TACTGGTCACCTAGGTTTTTTTATACTTGGCATGAATTAACAATTGAGGAAATCAAGACATGGGGGAGTAAGCATGAACCAACAACCATTCATCTTAGACTTTGATAAAAATCATCATGCAGTACTTGAGCCAGATCATGACCAAGCACCGTTTCATTTTCATTCACGTTTACTTTATGCATTCGTGCCAAAAGAAGAAATAGATTCATTCTTAGATAAGCATCTGCACCGCACCATAGGAATGTTTGATACTATTTCTTTTACTCCAAAGGTTTATGAAGTCGAAATTAATAGTGAACTTTTCACTCTATGTCAAGCACCATTGGGAGCACCTGCGGCAACTCAACTTTTAGACTGGTTAATAAGTTATGGTGTTAAGGAAGTTTTAGCGGTAGGAAATGCGGGTGCATTAGTAGACCTACCAGAAAATACCATGCTTTTACCTAATCGTGCAATACGCGATGAAGGTACTTCTTTTCACTATATGGAACCAGGGCAGTTCATTGACTTGAACGCTCAATTTATTAAAAGAGTAGAGGAACAACTTAATAAGTTAAATCTTAAATATGATGAGATAACGACTTGGACAACAGATGGTTTCTTTAGAGAAACTCCTAAGAAGGTCGCACAGTTTCGTCAACTAGGTGCAAGCACAGTAGAAATGGAATGTGCTGCATTGGCTGCTTGTGCTCAATTTAGAAAAGTTGATTTTACGCAAATATTATTCACTGCGGATACACTAGCCGATATGGATAATTATGATGAACGCGATTGGGGCAGCGCTTCACACACAGCAGGTTTAGAGATTGGATCACAAATTTTGACGCAAATTTAGTTTATTATTAGTACATAACCTAACGAAAGAGTAAATGAAATGCTGAAAAACATAATTTTTGACTTTGGAAATGTATTAATTGACTACGATCCTGATAAGATCATTGACCACTATGACGTAAATGACGAAGAACGTGCTATTTTTAAGAAAAACATCTTTGGTTCAAAAGAATGGCTTGAAGTGGATGCAGGAAGGATAACTGAAGATGAAGCTACCGATATATTCAAGAGAGAACTCCCAGCAGAATTGCAACCCAAGATTGAAAAGATTATGACCACTTGGCCTGAAGAAGTGATCTATTTTCCTAAAATACTAGCTTTCATGAAGGATATGCACCAAAAGGGGTATCACTTGTTTGCTTTATCCAACACGGGGATGCGGTTTGCTAATTATCTAATGAGCACCGATTATGGCAAATATTTCGAAGGTGAAGTTTTTTCAGCAGCTGAAAAGTTGATGAAGCCAGATCCTAAAATTTATCAAATTCTGCTCAATAGATATCAGTTAGTTCCTGATGAATGCCTCTTCATTGATGATCGTCCGGAGAATACGGAAACTGCTCAGAAGTTGGGGATGCATGCCTTTACTTTTAATATTAAGAAGCTTCCTGAGTTGAAAGAATATATAAATGAATTGAAATAATATTTAAAGTCGTCATGAAGACGGCTTTTTTAATTGACTTTAAAAATGGGGGGATGAAAATAAAAGTATAACTGTAAATTCATAAAGGCTGATTTATATGAAGAAAAATAAGATTATATTAGCCTCAGTTGCAGCTTTAATGGCTGTAAGTCCAATGCTTTCATTTGGCTCACAGGCTCACACAGTTCAAGCTGCAGATACCAATGATACAAATAAGATGATTATGCACACCGCTGTTGCTTATGATAAAGATGGCAACAGCACTGGCGTAAAATATAATGCATTTAGCTATGCTAGATTAGTAGCTAGTCCTGTAAAGATTGGTGATGGCATTTATTATAAAGTTGCCGATAAAGATCAATATTTAAAGGCTACTAACATTGACGGTGTAACTAGAAGAATTACACATAACACTTACATCTACAGTACTTCTACACGTCGTACTAGTTACCAAAATAGATGGAAGTTGTACAGAGGTCAGACAATCACTACTTATGGTGGTTCTTACAGATTTAAGAATGGCAAGCACTGCTTCAGAGTAGGCGGTCCAGCTAAGCAATACGTTAAATCATATAACTTAGGACCAGTTATTAGAGCCAACACCACAATGGCTCCAAATAGCAATAATACTTCATCAAATACCACTACTAACAAGCCAACTGACAACACAACAACCAATAATACTCAACCAGATGAAACTAATGTAACTGTAACTGCTAGAGTTGCCAACCTTTGTGTAGAAGTACCTGATAAAGATATGGTCCAACCTTCTGGAAAGACAGCTAAAATGGGAGATAAGTTTGTAGTTGACCGCCTAGAACAAGGAACACGTGCTGGTACTGGACGAGACGGTGATGATGACTGGGAATTAGCCATTTACCATATCAAAGGTACAAACTACTGGATTTATAATTATGCTGTTAAAGCAGCTAAAGATATTTACCATGCTGACGGTACTGTAATTAACTTTAATGGTGATCGCCCTCGGAAACAATCTGGACGTTTTAAGGTTGATAAATTACTTTATCTTTGGGTTCCAAGTGAAAACAAAGCAGAATTATTCTATCATTTAGTTTATAATTCTGTAGAAGGTAGCAAGGGTAGCCTTAACTTTACTGATGGCTATGTAAAAGCTAGTGATGTTAAATTTGACACTGACAGCGTTGCTTTAACACCATCAAACACAGCTGCTGAAGCAGAAGCTGCCGCAAAGAAGTAAATATA
>CAMFQH010000231.1:0-2731 GCA_945980025.1 uncultured Lactobacillus sp. | reverse complement strand
TATCTCCCATTATATCTTTTTTTGCACTGATTGGTGTATCATTTCGTTTTTCTTTCATAAAAGTCCCTTTATCAATCTTATTGTTTCTTTTAATTATAGAACAATAGCCTCCATTTCAGCATTAAAAATATTAAAGCTGGCTTTAGGCACTTAAGATATGGAAGTAACTTAAAACAATTCCTAAAATCAAAACAAACCAGATCATCTTAGTGGACGTCACATGCTTCTTTCCTAGCAACCAGTAAACTAAAGCTACAAGTAAGACAGGTACTAAAGATGGCATAATTTGATTTAGAATTGTTTGCATCTTTAATGTTACTTTGCCTGCTCGATATACAAAGGGTACTTTAACATTCACTACTGTTGGTATCAAAGCCCCAACGACGGTAACCCCAAGTAAAATAGCAGAGTCGGTAATTGCATTTAACCTACCTGAAGCAGAATCAATTAATTTTGCTCCCTGTGAATAACCGAGGTTTAAAAAGCCAAATCTTGTGAATAAAACAATCAAATTAACAATTATCCACAAGAAAGCTCCAAAAGGATTTCCTCGTAATCCCATATATGCACCAATTGATCCACAGATTGTAGGAATAATAGCACCAAAAATTGTGTCTCCTACTCCAGCTAAGGGGCCCATTAAACCTGTCTTTAAGCCGGCGATTGTTTCTTTAGCTTTACTTCCTTGCTTTTCTTCAATTGCCAGATCCATTCCAATGATAAAGTTTCCATCAAATGCATTCACGTTGAAGAATTGTGACTGCATCTGCATCATTTCAACTAATTCTTCATCTTTGTACCAGCGTTTTAAAAATGGCAAAACAGTATAAAAGTAACCGGGAGCCATCATTTTTTCATAGTTCCAAGATAACTGACTAGCCCAGAGCCAACGCCAATTTGCTCGGAAAAGATCCTTTTTTGTTAATTTATTTGAATTAGTTTTCATATTCTCCCTCTTCATTTGTATATTCTTCACTCCCAGTTACTTTTTCTGAACTATTTTTCTTTGTATTTAATTTTTCTACTTCACGAGTGTAGTGAAGGTAAGCTAAGGCTGCTCCCAGCAACGCTACCCCTAGCATTGGCATTTTTAAGTAAGCTGCTGCAATGAAGCCTATTGCTAAATAAGAAATAAATCTTTTAGTTGGTAAGTATCTAAGTAAAATTGCAATACCAACAATTGGCAAAATATGCCCCGATACTTTTAACCCATCAGTCAACCAAGCTGGAATTATTCGTAGAATTGCTTTAACAACATCATTTCCTACTACAAGTAAGATAAAAACTGGGATTGCACGTGAAAATCCCCAGGTAAATGTTCCCCACAATGCATTTCTTGCTGCCGCATTTGGCTTATTTTCTTTAATAAAAGTATCAATTCGATGTTGAAAAATAGTATTAGCAAATCTGGCTAAAACATCTAGTTGGACCATTAAGAGTCCTACTGGAACGGCCAAACCAATTGCAAACTGCACACCTTTTCCTGAAATAACGGCGTAAACTGTACCAACAATTGCACCAGTCATAAAGTCCGGCATTGAGGCTCCTCCATATGTTGAGACCCCTAAGACCATTAATTGGAGCGTTGCCCCAACTGCTAGCCCAGTTGTAATATCACCCATAATAATTCCTGAAATCATCCCAATTGCTAAAGGATTATTCACAATTGATACAGTTAATTGATCAATAATTGCCCAAAATGCTAGGCAAGTTAGTAATAAAATCTGCCACCATTGTATTGTCATTGTCTTATCTTCCCTTTACTTTTCTAATAACTCCATAAATTCTTCTTTGTCTTCTGCCGGCACCATTTGATGATAAAGATGACAACCATGCTCATTTAAGTAGTTAAAATTATCCACATCTTCTGCAGTAACAGCCACACTCTTCGCAACTTGACGTGAATCAGCCTTAGTAGACATATTTCCTACGTTAATTTCAGGTAAATTCACCCCATTATCAACCATTTGACGTAAAACACCAGGATTTTTAACTAACACTAAAACGGTTTGGCCCTTATATTTTCCTTCATTAATTCTTCTGGCTGCACCTTTAGCAGTCAAAATACTTAAGTGAACGCCATGCGGACATGCGGTCTTTAAGGCTGTTTTTTGAATATCATTTTTTACGATATCATCTCCAACTACCATAATTCGCGTTAATCGCAATGCATTTGTCCACATCGTCGCAACTTGTCCGTGGATAAGTCGTTCATCAATTCGAACGTTGTGCATAGTTTGTGGTTCTACTTCCGCATTTTTATTTAATTCGTTACTTTGATGAGACTCTTTCTTGTTTGAGGTGGCCTTATCTTCAGTTGGCTTTCCAACAGGCGCTATATTTTCTTTAGCTTGTTTGATTGCTTCCTCCATCGGAGTTCCCATTACTGCTGCTAGCAAAAGTGGCAAACACAGACCGCTGTATACTTTTACTTCAGGATGTTCTTGCTGATAGCGTAATGCAGCGTTAGCAGGAGTTCCTCCGGCAATATCCACAATAATAGTTGGCACTTGTTCAAAACCTTCGGCAGTTTGAGCAATCTCATCAAGTAAATCATCTTGATTCATTGTTTGTTTAAAAGCAATCGCTTTTACATTTGATAATTTTCCTGCAATCATTTCACAGCTAGCTAGAGTTGCCTTAGCATATTCACCATGACTAACTATTAAAAAGTTATCCACATTTAATTCCTCCAGAATTCACAATGTTTATATTTTATCCTAATTGGTAT
>CAMFQH010000230.1:0-2731 GCA_945980025.1 uncultured Lactobacillus sp. | reverse complement strand
TTAAATAAATGCCAAATTGCACAGTGCTGGATCCGTTGGGTAACAACAATTTCTTGATTAATGCACTTCGTTAAAAAGTTTTGCTCGGCATTGCGTGTCTTATTCCGGCCAAATGCTGCAACGTACCGTGTTGGATTTTCGAGAATTTTTCTTACTAAGAAATAGAGGGCGTTTTTTTCCGGCATTGCATCGGCATCGTAAACACCAATATATTCACCATGAGCCATTTTAAGGGCATCGTTTAAGACACCGGCCTTCCCTCCGCTACCATGACGTTCTATCACCTTTGCTTTTCTTTTCTCATATTTATATTTTGGAAGCTGTAACACTGTTCGGGCCCGTTGAGCAGTTTGATCATTGCAATTATCCGCAAAGATTAATAATTCGACCTTATCTGCTGGATAGTTTAATTCAAGGATTGCTTGGGTCGTCTGCGCAATAACTACTGCTTCGTTATGAGCGGGAACAACAATCGTAATTAATGGATATCGTTTTAATGGGACAATATCCACAATTTTTCTACTATGCTCAAGCCAAAAGTGAACTGCCCCACCTAATGTAATAGATGACATTAATAGCGAACTCCAAATTGAGATCAGGGTCACAATCATTACAAACTCGGTCATTGCTTTTTCCTTTCCCTTTTTACATTTAGTGTTGTCTGTTCAACGCGAAAATAAATCACCCACTGAAGAACCGCAAATATTAATGCCTGAACAAAAAAGATCAGGGTAATCACGAGCACTAACGAAAGAAAATCCTTACCATTATCTCTGACCCCCTCTTAGGTACTCAACGACAAGGTCTGTTTCCATATCTCTTTCAATATGACGCATTACACTTTCCAGATTCTTAAATGAAGTCGCATTGATATCATCAACCTTCAAATGTCCCCATTTAAACTGAGGTTTTGAACTATTAATTTGTAATTCATCAAGTCCTGCACGCGTGCTTTGGTTCTGATAAGCAAATATAATATCTGGTAAATTATATGACAAAATTAAAAAAGTACCATCTTCTAAATAGTACAAGGATTCAGATGGTAATCGTCGCCGTTTTAAGACTTTCGCAATTTTCTGAAGAGCATAGTTGTAATCATTATGATGAAATTGCCGTATTTGTTGATTATGAACCCAGTGAATCGCTGTAACATCAATCCACAAATCAGTAATTTGTTCTTTAGTAATGAATTGAAGTTCCTTTTTATAAATCTTATTAGCATTATATGCCGTCTGAAGTTTTACTATTTGATTATAGTGGGTCGCATAGCTTTCTATCTCTGCGCGATTACGGTCAAGCCATCCCCATTCCCCAATAATATAACGACTAAAGTAAGCTAAACTTGCGGTAATTGGAAAGGCAAACAGTAGCATTATTTTGATCGAATTATCCATTACCACATAACCTAGCAATAAAATGGCACTACCAATCGTTGTTAGGCTGATTGCAAGCCAGGTTAAAATAATATTTGGTACTAAGCTCCCTACCATTAAGCCCAAAATGATCATAATCATCATGGCCGTCGTAATAAAATGGGCGTATTGGGATGCCCACCACATCATTAACACAATTGCAGTCAATATTACACAAAGCGCAATAAGCCCCGATTCTACAATATGTCGCCGAATCATAAGAATGTTCTCCCTTTCTTCCTATAAATTAGCAACTAATATCTTAGCACACCTTTTTTAGATTTTACTAGTTTAAAAGCTTGGTAAATAAGGAGTTATGCTTTGTTTGTGAAAATAATTTATCATTTTATAACAAGTAAATTTCCTTGAAAAAATTACTCTTTTCTATATTTAAATTTATAGACATTCATATTAGATATGTTTTATTTTTGTACGTTGATAAGCAAAACTACAATAATTAAGGCAAACACAAAAGCCTGATTTAACTGTGCAGGAAAAATCAGGCTTTTAACTTAGTAAACTCATCGATGAAACATAATGTTGTTGATGTTAATTGGATAAAGGGATGCTTTGTTTCAATGAAGAGTCTTTTATCTAACTTAAATAAACAAGTGGGTTTCTTGTTTGTAAGTATTATATCACACCTGTTGTGAAAATGTTAACTAATCTTTAGGATGATTAAATGTTTTTCGCAAAAAGCTCTTATTTATCTAGCGTTCACCTAATGCACAAGCAGTGATTATCATCACAATATCACGTGTTTCCCACATAAATCTAGAAATAATAAATTACCTTGTCTTTATCAGAATAAAATTCTTTCCGGCATTTGATAGACAATATCATTGATTTCATCTAATAATTTTCATTATATCCACCTCATTATATTATAATTTAGAAAAATAAACATTTTTATGCAATTGATGTTGAAAAAAGGCTATTATAAGGGTGATAAATAAATTTTGATAAATTTATTTAAAAGAAATGAATTTATTATTCCTGATCACACCCCATACGGTCAGCAGCAATGATTTTATAGCCATCTACAGGCTACTATTTCATTGGATTTTATTTATCAAACTTCATAGAAAGGAGCAGAAGTTTTTACTTTGTTAGCTAAGTTTAGCGGTATCATTTGAGTTATTTAATTTACTTTATAGCTACTTTTCTTCCTTTATCAAATTGATTAAATCGCTTGGAATTATATCACTAATACTTTTAACCTAGTAATTCTCTTTAGCGTTTCTCATTATTCTAAGAAGCGCCGTTGTTTGATCCAAAAATAGAATATTCATTAATACACAGTTACAAAGCAATCTCTA
>CAMFQH010000229.1:0-2734 GCA_945980025.1 uncultured Lactobacillus sp. | reverse complement strand
ATAAATATTTTTCAAAGAAGGATTATGGAAATAAAATACTAAGTGAAATAAATGATAAGCAATAAATAAAGAAAAGAAGGATGATAATATGGCTAAGAATGAAGAAGAAGTAAGGAATACACCATTTGGCTTTGGTACATCAAACGATGCTTACGCAAAGTACTTTACTGGTAAGAGTTATTTAAACCCACTTGCAAACAAGGCTAACTGCAGCATCTCAAATGTTAACTTTGAACCAGGTTGTATTAACAAGTGGCATGAACACACAGTTCCACAAATTTTAGTTTGTGTTGCTGGTGAAGGCTGGGTACAAGAAGAAGGTAAACCAGCTCACAAGATGACCCCAGGTGACGTTTACGTTGTTTCACCAAACACTAGACACTGGCATGGTGCAGCTAAAGATTCATGGTTCTCACACCTTTCAATCATGGCTGATACTGACAAGGCTAAGACTACTTGGTACGAAGATGTAGACCCAGACTACTACAACAACTTAAAGTAAAAACACTTTGATATTTAAAACCACAGAGTTGAAAAATCGACTCTGTGGTTTTTTTATGCTGTTTTACCAATTGCTCTGAAAATATTAAATCCACTAACAAGAATGATGAATCCGCAGGCCAAGATCAAAACTGTTTCGCCAGAATTATCAAGTAAAATACCAGCTACAATTGAACTGATCGGTCCACCAATAGAGGTACTAGTGCGAATAGTGGTTAAAACACGTCCAAGTACTTCGTCATTTGAGGTAATTTGAATCATTGACTCAGCTAAAATATTATGAATGCTTGTCATCAAACCAAATAGAAAAATCAGTCCCATGAAGATGAGCCAACTATTACTGAAGAAGATCATCAAAATTAAGGGAATAGCACTACTTAGCCAGGTAAAACCAATAGTTTTTATTCGTACAGTTAATTTACCTGCAATAGTTGCACCGATGATAAAACCAAGCATGAAGCAGATGTAGAACATACTATAGAAGCTGGCTTTACCGCTTCTTTGGGCGATTCGTGGCAATAAGATTGTCATTGCTGGCGTTACAAATGAGTACAGGATTGAAGACCAAAAATAATGATTTAGAAATTGGTTATTTTTGATAAACTTATAGCCACTAAAAATTTGCTTATAGTATTTGGGCTTTGCCTCTTGTGGTACTCTGTTTTTAACTTCTTTTAAAGCATAGAACAAAAATACAAGACTGATTAAACTTAGCAAACTACAAATTAACATTACATTGGCGGAAATCAACCAGGTTAATAAAAGACCTGAAAATACTGTTCCAGCAATGTTTACGAACTGATCGATACTGCTAACTTTTGAGATTAGATTATTTAACTCTTGCTCATCAGCTACCGTTTCCTTTAAAATTGCTCGATCCGCTGGATTAAAGAATTCATCACAGATGGAGACTACACCTGCGCAAATTAACGCTAGAATATAGCTTTTGCTAAATTGATAAACTGCAGCAGTTGTGGCAAATAAGAAAACTGTTTGCACGAGCATTGAGTAATAACTAGTTTTCTTAAATGAATAGCGGTCGATAATTGGACCATAAAAAATAGATAGGGCAGCTGTAGTGGAAAAAATAGCTTCAGCGATTCCCACAATGAAGGAACTTTTAGTGGATATTTGCAACCACCAGATAAAGACCATACTGAAGAGTGAGTTAGCTATGCCACCAACGGTGCGAGAGATAAAATAGGATTTTTTGTTTAACATAGGCTTTTACTTTATCATCATTTTGTCGAAAGTATCATATCCACACCAAGAATATGGATTGTTTCTGATGATTTTATCTATTTTTTAAATACATGTGTAGATTCATCAATAATATTTTGTCGATTTTGAATTTCAGATGGATAAATCGGATCTTCAAAAGTGATCTTAATTTTATATTTTTCTGTCATTTCAGTATGTAATATTATAATTGGAACCTGCATTTTGTTGCTTACCCATGAACTACCTAATGGCATTGAGACATCCTTACCTAATAATTTTACAGTATGTTGTGGTCCTAAGCCCATTGAAATTTCTGGTGGGATTGCTACCACTTTGCCTTGGTTAATATCTTTTAATGCTTTTCTTAATATTAACGGATATGGAACACCGTAATTATCAACTATATAATTATACTCAATGTTCTTAACAGTAGGAGTGTATAACTTATTGATTTTTTCTATTCTCCTTTCTTTAGAAGATAAGCTGATTATAAAATGTAAATAACAAATAAATTTAAAATTTGTAAATTTGCAAATTTTATTACTTAGCCAGATTTATAGTAAATTTTTCATATCCTGCAACTTTTAGAAGATCTAATATTTGATCCTTTTTTGCATTTTCATTATTAAACAAATATTTAAAGTATTTTCCTAGCAACCGATACATTAATAAATCTGGATTTCGTGTCAATTGATTTAAAAGATCAATAGATTTATTAACCAAGACCAAATTCTTCTCTGAATAACAGCGATTTAAATAGTTTATACAAATACCTGCAATTCTTCTTTGATTTTCAAATGAAAGAGAAGAAATTTTGTTGTTATATTCACTCAAAATCTTGTTCATATAAATGTTTAATCTATCCATATCAAAAATTAACATTGAACTTCCAAATAATTGAAGAAATACTTTATCATTTGTCCAATCGTCAAATTTGTTTAATTCTTCTGAAAATTGTGAAACTGTCAAATAGTTTGTGTAAATAGATCTTTCTCGTAAATTGATTTTTTAA
>CAMFQH010000228.1:0-2737 GCA_945980025.1 uncultured Lactobacillus sp. | reverse complement strand
ATGCACTTGTTCGCATATAAAAAGACCACTGATTTATTCCGTCAGTGGTCTTTTTTCTACCTTAAGTCAAGTAATAATCAGTGTTTATTGCACTATTTTTTTAGTAAAGTTAGTGCGAATAAGGTCAAGACATAGCTGACTTAAGATATTTAAATGATTAAAAGGCAACGCAAAGAAGCCTATGAATTCTTGTAGTTTTTTCATAGACTGCTATACTAAAGTTGATTATTTGATTTCAACTAAAGTCTTTGGTTTTTGGTGGCTATGTTGTAATCATATAATTGATTATGAGTTATTAATGCAAATAGTGTGCGTATTAGTTTATGCATGCTTGCAATGGCAATCTTCTTATAGCCTCGGCTATGAGAAGATTGTTTTTTCTTGTCATAATAATCAGTTATATGGCAGGGCTGAACAGCTTTTACGGACTCCATTTGAGTAATCGAATGATACAATATTTTTCTAGCTATGTGATTGCCGTGTTTGGTGATACCTAAGTGACTATCTTTTTCACCAGATTGATAACGTCCTGGATCAATTCCAACAAAAGCATCAATCTGAGCAGAAGTATCAAACCGTCTCAAATCTCCAAGTTCTGCGATTAGTCTTACTGCAGTAGTTAGTGCAATGCCTGGAATGCTTAGGTAAATAGTTAACGCACGGGCATTAACTTTTTTAGCTAGCTTTTCCATGTAATCAATTACTTGAGTTCGTTCATCATTTAAAGAAATTAAGTTAGAAATATTTCTTTCGATAGCTCTTACAGTAATACCATCCTGCCTGTCATAAGGATATGCTTGTCTAGCATAGCGATAGAGTGTAGCGGTCAGAGTTTGCGCTCTTTGATGCCCAATTCCGTGAAGGGACAACAATTTTTGCATAACTTGGGTTTCATTGAGGTTCAACACACTCTTGGCATGTGGGAACATACTAACAATATCCCAATAAATTGTCCCTGTTGGATTTGATAATATGCGCTCTATTTGCGGAAAAGTAGATTGCAAGTTGCGATGAAGCTGATTCTTATTAACTACTACTGCTTTAGTGAGCTCTTCGTAATACCGACTAGCATTTTGAAGTTCATGATATTCCCTGGATTGAGGTTTTTGAAGCCTTTGAGGAGCATTAAATTGAATTAGCGCTAGACGATAAGCATCAACCTTATCAGTCTTGTTATGACGCAAGTTATTGTCCATTAATTTTTTTGCTTTTAAAGGATTAAGTCTTAAATACTTAATATGATAGTCTTCTAGAAAAGCTTGTAAGCTTAGCGAATATACACCAGTTGCCTCTAAAACAACCAATGGAGTTATCAGATACTGATTGAGATGATCATATAATTTCTGATAGCCAAAAGAATCATTAGTGATTGTGAAAGTAGCGCCTTGCTTAATACGATCCATTACAACACAAACAGTAGAAGATTTACTGCTAACATCAATGCCAAAGATAACATTTTGTTTCATAATTCTAGCCTCCAAGTGAAGACAAAAAGCTTTATCGAACTATTCGATTCTCATTTTCTAAACACGGCATCAAGTGCCTACAGACTTCGATAAGACTTGTAAATAGGCGGTAAAGCAGTCCGTTTATTTTACGACATCAAGTGTCAAAAAAGTCCAAGACTTTCTTTGCTTTATCTTCACTTTATATTTTAAGCAAAATAAAAGTGCCAGATCATAAATCCGTCGATCTATGATCTAACACTAGGTTAGTCTGTTTTCTACATCTATTATCTAAAAATACCGCTGGTTGATTGAACTAGCGGTATTTTTGATTTTTATTTATTTTGCCTCAAATCAAACAAATCAGCGGGCATCATTTGATCAAATTCGTCTTCTGAAGCCATTAAATCCTGATAGACACGTGATTGGAAAAACAAATTTAAAGCCTGTTTAGGATAAATGTTTAAGCGCCTAACAATTAGATCACTAGTAGCTTCAGCTAATTGATGATGAAATTGCTTTTCACTAATTTCTGGGGGGTCACTTAAATCCCCTTATCTGCAAGCTATATAATACTTCATATGATTTTTTAATAAATAGAAGCTGTATTTATTTAACATTTTATATTAACTAAATTTCTCTCGCCGATTGCAAAATGAAGTTGGACATTTCGGCTTAAATTAAAAAAGGTCATTGAACCTTGTCTGATAGAATGTTAATAACTACAAAAACTTCTAGAAAACAAGGTATTCAAATGAACCTTTCTAATAATTCTACCATGATTAAACATTCTCGTGGAAAACATTTAAGTTATGAAGAACGTGTTTTGATCCAGATTCGTCGTAAAGATAATAAATCTATGCGCTATATCGCACGTGAACTAGGTTGTTCACCGCAAACTATTTCAAATGAAATTAAACGTGGCACTGTAAGTCTTTATCATGGGTCAGTTAAACGCTATAAAGCAGAAGTTAAAAGAAAGCTTCTTAATTAGAATATTTCTATTAAAAAGAGACTAGCTCACTCATTAAATAAGTAAACTAGTCTCTTTATTCTTATTTTTTGATTACTTCAAGCCTGACCATTGCCATTCGGTTACCTCTGGCATATCTTTACCATTATCGCGAATGTATTGGTGGTGCTTTTCAAGCAAGTCATCCATGTGACTAATGAAGTCCGCATTCTTACCCTTTAGCTTATCGATGCTTTCAACCGCATCTTTAGCCAAATCGAAGCGGTCAAGGTGATTCAAGACACGCATGTCAAATGGAGTGGTAATGTCACCATTTTCT
>CAMFQH010000227.1:0-2769 GCA_945980025.1 uncultured Lactobacillus sp. | reverse complement strand
CCCCTACACCCAAGCCTTCGTCGGCAGCGTCAGATGTGTATAAGAGACAGGCTATTGTATTCAATGTGCATAAGCACAAGTAGTGAATAGATTTTTAAGGACTATACCACTTTTGAAATTGGATTATAGTTCTTTAGAATAGGTGTGTACAATGAGTAAAACTATTACTGCAGAAGATATTAAAAAGAGTGTTAAAGATAACGATGTTCGTTTTCTAAGATTAGCCTTTACCGATATTAACGGAACATCTAAAGCCGTTGAAGTTCCAACTAGCCAATTAGATAAAGTTTTAACTAATGATATTCGTTTTGATGGTTCTTCAATTGATGGCTTTGTTCGTCTAGAGGAAAGTGACATGGTTTTATACCCAGACTTTTCTACTTGGGCAGTTTTGCCTTGGGGAGATGAAAAGGGTGGAAAGATCGGTCGTTTAGTGTGTTCAGTTCACAAGACAAATGGTGAACCTTTTGAAGGTGATCCAAGAAACAACTTGAAGCGTGTTCTTAAAGAAATGAAAGAAATGGGCTTTACTGATTTTGATATTGGTTTTGAAGCAGAATTTCATTTATTTAAGTTAGGGGAAGATGGTAACTGGACTACTGAAGTTCCTGATCATGCTTCATACTTTGATATGACTTCTGACGATGCTGGTGCAAGATGTCGGCGTGATATTGTTGAAACTTTAGAAAGTATTGGTTTTGAAGTTGAAGCTGCTCACCACGAAGTAGGTGATGGTCAACAAGAAATTGACTTTAGATTTGATGATGCTTTAACTACTGCTGACCGTGTTCAAACATTTAAGATGGTTGTTCGTGAAGTAGCAAGAAAGCATGGTTTGTATGCTACATTTATGGCTAAGCCTGTAGAAGGTCAAGCTGGAAACGGAATGCACACTAATATGTCTTTATTTAAAGATGGTAAAAACGTATTCTATGATAAAGATGGTGAATTCCACTTATCAGATACAGCTCTCTATTTCTTAAATGGAATTTTGGAACATGCCCGTGCAATTACAGCAATTGGTAATCCAACTGTTAACTCATATAAACGTCTAATTCCTGGTTTTGAGGCTCCTGTTTATATTTCCTGGGCTTCTAAGAACCGTTCACCACTTGTTCGTATTCCAGATGCTGAAGAAATTAACACTCGTCTAGAAATGCGTTCAGCTGATCCAACTGCTAATCCATATCTTCTCCTTGCAGCTTGTTTAACTGCTGGACTAAATGGTATTAAAGAGGCTAAGAAGCCAATGGCTCCTATTACTTCTAATGTTTTTGAAATGTCTGAAGAAGAAAGAGCTAAGCGAGGCATTAAACCACTTCCATCTACTTTGCATAATGCTGTAAAAGCTTTTAAGGCTGACCCACTAATTCAAGAAGCTTTAGGTGAACACTTGACTCAAAGCTTTATTGATTCTAAGAACCTTGAATGGTCTAAGTACACTCAATCAGTTTCTGATTGGGAAAGAGACCGTTACATGGGGTATTAATTAAGTAATATAAACTAATAAGCCAGTTGATTTATTCAACTGGCTTTTTTGCTTAAACTCAAAGTATGATAAAGTTAAAAGTGATAATGCTAGATAGGAGTAAAAAATTGAAACAGAAGCAATCAATTTATACTAAAGACGTTATTCTGGTTATGGCCGCGTCTTTCTTTTTTATGTTCTCAGTAATGTTTGTAACACCCTTGATTAATGGCTATGCAATCAGTTTAGGTGCTAGTGCGGTATTTGCCGGTGTGATAACAGGGATTATGAGTGTAGTTTCAATGTTCTTAAGACCGGTCGCTGGTAATTTAACTGACCGTTTTTCAAAGTATAGTTTGTCCTTTATTGGAGGAGTATTAATTTTAATTGGGGTGGCAGGTTATTGTTTCTCTCCATCAGGAAATTGGCTCTTAATTTTTAGGTTAATTAATGGTACTGGTTTTGTGCTCGCAACAGTTTGTATGACTACCTGGTTAGCATTTCTGGTTCCTCGGAGTCATGTTGGAGAAGCAATGGGATTTTATGGGTTGATGAATGCTTTAGCCATGGCTCTTGCACCAGCTTTAGCTATTAACTTGTATAAAATAATTGGCTATAAGTCAGCTCTTTGGCTCGCTGTACTTGCAGCACTATTAATGATTGTTTCTATTCAATTTGTTGGAAACCATGCTAAGCCTAAAATTACTAATAATAAAAAAAGAAAAATAAAAATCATTCAAAAAGATGCTATTCCCGTAGCGTTATTAACTACTTTTTTTGCGATTCCATATTTTATTACACAAGCCGACATTGTAGTGTATGTTGAAAGACAGCATTTTTCAATTGCTGTAGGTTATTTTTTTGTAATTTATGCGATCGCCTTATTATTAATTAGAATTGGTTTAAAAAAGTATTTTGATTTAATTCGCTTTGGCTTTTGGTTCTGGCTAAGTTTAGTTGCGATGATTTTATTTTTAATTATTGCTACTTTTATGGTCAATAACTGGTTAATGGGATTAGCTGCAATTATGCTTTCGATTGGATATGGGGTTATTTACTCTGTGAATCAGTCTACCGCTTTGATGTTAGCTCCAATTGAAGAACAAGGGTTAGCTAGTTCGACTTTTTATTTGGGCCTTGATATAGGAATGGCAACTGGTCCAATGATCGGTGGTGTGACCGCTCAAAATCTAGCTCCAGATTACTTTTACCCAGTTTTATTGGTTATTGTGCCAATTATTTTAATTATTTACTTTATATCTGTCTCTTATACACATCTCCGAGCCCACGAGACCGAGGCT
>CAMFQH010000226.1:0-2783 GCA_945980025.1 uncultured Lactobacillus sp. | reverse complement strand
TCCTTGGAGTCTGCACCAGGACTAACAGCGATAATACCTGGAATCTCATGCTTTAAAGTATCGATGATGGCTGGTCCATTTGCTTTATCCTCGACCAGCTTTGCCGTTGCCTGCGGATAAAACCGAGTCATAGTCCGAATTGCATCAAGCGTTTCCGTAAAGCTAAGCCGTTTATGGCACCAACCTGGACGCAAGTAGAAGTCACCATCACGTCTGCTCCAAACTTGACCTGCTACAAAGTCGTCGTTTTCCTTACTCTTAAACGTTGCATCCCAACCTTGAACAGTTTCTTGCAAGTGTCGAGGCAATATCTTCACGTCTTTATCGGTCAAGTGCAGTCTTGCCATCGTCGCACGATCAGGCACATAAAAGCGAACCCATTTGCGTTTGAAAATATTACCGTCTTCGATGGTTGGACTTTGCTGATAAAGAGCTGCAAAGCCTTGTGATCCCATTTCTTTCTTCTGGATCAGTAAATCTTTCAAGCTGTGAAGTTCAGGACACAATGCTTCACCATTTTTTCGCCCAATCTCATCAGTTTCACCAGATTTTAAATCTGTAGCAATGGCAGGTAACTTAATTTCTTCCCAGTTACGAGACATTGACTGCAATAATCTTCCAGCGAGATCATCAGTCCTCCATCTGGTCATAATTACCACAACCGAGCTGTTATCTTGCAAACGAGTCGAGAACGTTTTAGTCCATTCTTCCCATACTTTCTTTTGAATTGTTGGTGAGTTAGCTTCCTCAGCGTCTTTTACAGGATCGTCAACGATCAATAAATCGGCTGAGTGACCGGTAGCAGCACCCAAAATTGAAGTAGCAAAAAATTCACCTTTGTGATCAGCAACGGTGAATTTTTCTGCAGTGTTTATATATGTGTGTAATCCGAATAGGCTTGGCCCCCATTCATTGAAGTCCTGACGATTAGTACCAGCGAACTGTGAATACAGCCCTTTGGAGTACGTAGCAATCATGACCTTCTTGTCGGGATGTCTCATTAGGTAATACGCAGGAAAGGTGGACGTAATTGTGAGTGATTTACCGTGTTGAGGTGGCATTTCCACGATATAGAAGTGTTGCTCACCATCAACAATCTTTTGAAGCTTATCAGTGATCAACTTGGTATGCGGATAGAGCTTCATTCCTGGATTAGCTAATAAGAAATAATCAGCATAGCTACGTCTTGCAATTGCATGCTTAGCAGCTAATGCTATTCCGTTCTTTTCATCAGCACTTAACTTAATCACTGTCTTCACCCGCCATCTTTGCTAAATTACGTAAGTCTTCAATACTCAACTTGTCCATCTTTTCTCTCGTCTTGTCAGCAACGGTATGAAGTTGTTCAACTTGTGCCTTTGCTACTTCAGCCTCGGCTTCTGCCTTAGCTGCTTCTGCAGTCTCTTTTCTAATTCGTGCTTGTAAGAGCTTCTGACTACTTTGACTGTTGAGTAAGTCACTATTACTTAAAATGATTTGAATTGCCTTGAGGACGTTCTTATCTTCACCCTCGTTTAAAATTCGATTTAAGTTAGATACTACTTTGGGTAGCAAATGACTAAAAGCATAAACGCTGTATTCAGTTCTTGCCTTTTGAAACTTCTCGTCTTTTTTCCAGTTTTCAATGGTATTTAAATGAACGCCAACGTCCTGTGAAATCTCTTTTAAGGTCTTTCCTTGAAAAAGCTGAATTACTGCCTTTTGCCGTTGCCAGCTCAACTTGTCAAATTCAGTATTTTTACCAAGTTTTACCAAAGCTTTTAGTCACCTCTCCTCCTTAAAAATGAGCAAAATAAAAGCTAGATCACATTTTTTCGTGATTTAGCCCATTAATTATTAACAAAACAGCCATTTTGTTAAACTTGATGCAACTTTTTACTGCATTTAGCTAACAAATGACCAAATTCGATCGTTTTTCATTTAATAAAGACTATTGTCTTCTTTAACTGAATCTGATAGAGCTTTTTTAATTAATTCTTCTATCAATGGCGCTACTTTATTTAAACCCTTCATGGAAAAATTAACTTTCCATCCTTCAAGTACCCATTTGCCATGACCATACTTAATGTACTTCATCAAATCGCCCCACCATAACTGACATAAATGTGTCATTAAAATCATCGATCCTGCCACCAAAATCCCAGCCGTTATTGCCTTTCTCATAATGTACTCTGACATGATCTCCTTCTCTAAGACCATATTGTTTGAAACTAGTTTGTTTTGTGTCGAACAGAACTATATCAGCATGACTGTCAGGCTCATATTCACGTGAAATAAAAGCACCACTGTCAAACTCAATACGATCAACGCCATATTCAGCTGGCTTTTCAATGTAACGAGTCATAATGCTAACCTCTTTCTAGTTCTTGCTTATCCTCTTTTGGAAACACAAAGCAAGCAAAAGTAACTGACTTCTTTTCAATTTTGGTGATCTCGCCATAGCAATAATGATAATCATCTTCCATTTCAATCGTCGCACCAATTTTCATTCCTGGGTATGACGATGCGTCTTTCTTCAAATTCACTTTGCAGCTACAAGGATAACGAAGCTCTGGTGGTAAATTCGGACGCAATTTATCTAATAACTCAGCTTGCTTATCATGATCTGGCATTTTAATTGTAATTTTTCTGTTAGGATACTCACGCATTAATCCTTTTTGCTGATCTTTCATGATGTTTCCCTCTTCTTTTCCGTTTATGTTTCTTTTTATGCTCGACGTCTCTTTCGAGTTCAGCAAGGATTCGATTTTCTTCCTTGCACGATACGAGCCCAAATCTTTTAG
>CAMFQH010000225.1:0-2800 GCA_945980025.1 uncultured Lactobacillus sp. | reverse complement strand
CAATTAATGAGCCATATTATTCATCCAGAGATACATATTCACCTCGATATTACCAGCAAAATGCTATTAACCGTGTAGTAGAAAAGATAGCTAATGGTGATCGTCGTGCCTTATTAGTCATGGCTACTGGTACGGGTAAGACTTACACTGCCTTTCAAATTGTTTATCGTCTATTAAAAGCTGGGATTAAACATAGAGTTCTTTATTTAGCTGACCGTAATATTCTTGTTGATCAGGCTAGAATAGGTGATTTTAATCCATTAAGTGACAAGATAACTAAAGTTCAAGATGGACATATGGATAGCTCATATCCAATTCAATTTGCTTTGTATCAACAACTAGCAGGAAAAGATGAAGATGTTGGACATGAACCATTTAGACAACTTAAGCCTGACTTCTTTGATTTAGTTGTAATCGACGAAGCTCACCGTGGTTCGGCTAAAGCTGATAGCCAATGGCGTAAAATTTTGGATTACTTTGATGGCCCTAATGTAACTCATTTAGGTATGACTGCTACACCTAAGAATGATAAAGAAGCTTCGAATATTCAATACTTTGGCGATCCAGTTTATACATACTCGCTTAAGCAAGGTATTGAAGATGGTTTCTTGGCCCCATATAAAGTTATCAGAGTTAATTTCAATGTAGATATTAATGGCTTCCGTCCATTTAAGGGTGAAAGGGACAAGCACGGTCGTGAGTTTGATAAGAAATTATATACAACACGCGACTTTGATAAAAATCTAGTCATTGATGAACGTACCGAAATGGTTGCTAAATATGTAAGTAAATATATGAAGGACAACGATCGACGTTGGGATAAAACTATTGTCTTTTGTGAAGACATTGAGCATGCTGAAAGAATGCGTCAGGCTTTCGTGAATGAAAATACTGACTTAGTTGCCGAAGATTCACGTTATGTCATGAGAATTACCGGTGATGATAATACTGGTAAAGCACAGTTAGATAATTTTGAGGATGTTGCAAGTAAAGTTCCTACAATAGTTACGACTTCTAAGCTATTAACTACGGGTGTTAACGTAAAGACTTGTAAGACAATTGTGCTAGATTCAAACATTAATTCCATGACGGAATTTAAGCAGATCATCGGTCGTGGTACTCGATTAGATACAGATCATGGGAAGAGTTACTTCATTATTATTGATTTCCGTGGAGTATCAAGATTATTTGCTGATCCAGCATTTGATGGTGAGCCAATTGAAATAATTGATGGTAACAAAGGTACAGGATCTCACAAATCTCATCATCCTGGTGTTTCTGAGCCACCTAAAGAAAAATATGAAGTAAGTCATAATGTAAAAGTTTCAAATGCAGAAACGCAATTCTTAGATGAACATGGTAATTTGATCACTACTTCTTTAGTGGATTACACCAAGAAAAATATTCTTGGGGAATATGCTACATTGGATAATTTTCTTAAGGCTTGGAATAAAGCTGATAAGAAGCAAGTGTTGCTTGATGAAATGGAAAAGCATGGCATTCTTTATAAAGAAATTATCAAGCAAAAGGGCATTAAAGATATGGATCCATTTGATTTGATGGTCCATCTTGCTTACAATCAAAAACCACTGACCAAATCAGAGAGAATCAAGAATGTTAAGAAGTCAGGTATTCTTGATAAATATCAAGGTGCTGCTAGAGAAGTTCTGGATACTTTACTAGAAAAGTATAAGGATGATGGTATTACTGATTTGGAAAGTAATAAGGTATTAAGCTTACCTGAATTTGAAAAATATGGTGGCGCAGTTAAAATCATTTTGAGCTTTGGTGGTAAAAAGAATTACGAGAATACTATTAAAGAAATTAAAGAGAAAATCTACAGTTAGGGAGTTTTATTAAATGGCAGGTACAACAACTCAGTTTGTTAAGAGAATAAGAGATATTATGCGTAATGATCCAGGTATCAATGGTGATGCGCAGCGAATTGAGCAACTATCTTGGATCTTATTCTTGAAAGTTTATGACGACAGAGAACAAGTTTGGGAGATTGATCAAGATGATTACGAATCAATCATTCCTGAAGGGATGCACTGGCGTGAATGGGCTCATGATAATAAAGATGGTAAAGCGTTAACTAGTGATGAATTACTGGACTTTGTTAACAACAAATTATTACCTGCATTAAAAAATATCACTGTAACTGAAGAAACACCTATTAGCAAGGCCATTGTAAAAGATGCTTTTATTGATGCTAACAACTACATGAAGAATGGTGTTTTATTGCGCCAAGTAGTTAACGTAGTTAATGAAGTTGACTTCACTGACCCTAAGGATCGTCACTTATTTGGTGATATCTATGAAAGTATCTTGAAAGAACTTCAAAGTGCTGGCAGCTCCGGTGAATTCTATACTCCTCGTGCATTGACTGACTTTATTGCAGAAACTTTGAAGCCTAAATTAGGGCAAAGAATTGCTGACCTAGCTTGTGGTACTGGTGGCTTCCTTGTTAGTGCTCTGAATATTTTGAATAAGCAAGTTCATAGTGTTGAAGACAGAGAACTGTACAATAAAGCAGTTTTCGGTATTGAAAAGAAGGGTCAACCTTATATTTTAGCTGTAACTAACTTGCTTCTTCACGATGTTGATAATCCAGATATCGTTCATGGAAACTCACTTGAAAAACGTGTTACTGAATATACTGATAAAGATAAGTTTGACTTGATTATGATGAATCCGCCATTTGGTGGATCTGAGTTACCTATTATTAAGCAAAACTTTCCAACTGATTTGCAAAGTAGTGAAACTGCCGACTTGTTCTTGGCATTGATCATGTATCGTA
>CAMFQH010000224.1:0-2801 GCA_945980025.1 uncultured Lactobacillus sp. | reverse complement strand
ATCAATAGATAAAATTTTCTTCTTTAAATAATGTATGATGATCTGATCATATCTAATTTTGGTGTAAGTAGTCAATAATAATACGTATTGCAGACGGAAAAAGGGCGTGAACCACCGATCTTGGTGATTCACGCCCTTTGACCTAAACATGACATTCCTGCTGCACTTTTTCATTCCATGGTAAAAAAGCCTCAATATCGCCGCTTTGCTGATTTGGCAGGCGATCAAACAGGTATTTTAAATATTTATATGTGTCCAAATGATTTAATTTGGCTGTCGCTACTAAGGTGTAGTAAACCGCATTGGCTTTAGCTCCGGCAACACTTTTCGCAAATAAGCAATTCTTACGAATTACAGTTGTAAAGCGAATTTCACTCTCCAATGCATTATTGCTCAGCGGGAGTTGCCCGTTATCAAAGATCCGGTAGACTCTTTGGCGAAGCTTTAACGCATTGTTAATAGCGGTACGCAATTTACCTTGCGGTCGGTTGATGCTTTGAATATAGTGATAAAACTTATCCAGCGCTGGCTTCACGTACTTTATTCTTTGCTGACGCTTTTCTTCTTGATCCTGGTATTGTAATTGGTTTTCCTGATGGAAAACCTTCCCCAGTAACTTAACTACCTGAAGTGCTTTGGAATGTTTTAATACATTTTTATCCAGGAGCCTAGTAACACGAATGAATTCTCGCCTAATATGAACTAGGCAGGAACCAAAGCGTGCTTGAGGATATAGGCGATCACTATAACCACCGTAACCGTCACACATAATGATTCCCGGATAATGCTGGCCGATAATATCACCAATCATCTTCCCTGACCGTGTATTACGGTAGTGAAAAAGAACAATCCGATGGTGGCTAAATTCCTGAGTTGTTCTAGTAGCCCAGAAATAGCCGGTACTTTTGACATCATCGATCACTTTAAATGGGGTTTCATCCATCTGAATGACGGCTTCATTTTGCATCAATTCAGTTAATCGTTGATATAACGGATCTAAATAAGTTTGATTGACCTTAATAATATCAGTTGCTAATTGTCGACTACTAATTGGCAAACCAATGGCTTGCCAAAGTTTAACTTGTCGATGAAACGGTAAAGCTAATTCAAACTTATACTCAGCGGCTTGGGCTAAAATACTACTCGACACATAACTATGCGGTAGTAATGATTGAGGCATTTGACTGCTGATAATGATATCTTTTCCCTTGTTATCACAATGCGGACACTTATAGCTTTCCTGAAATAAGTTTACACAATACAGTTCAGCTGGTTTCAATCGAACTTCTCGACTATACAGGTGTTGACCAATTGCCTTCATTTTTTCATGGCAAGTTGGGCAATCAGTTTTGTCCAGATGAATAGTCTTATTCACTTGCAGTAAGCTATTCAAAAAAGCGGCCCGCTGACCAGATTGCTTGGCTTTCCGGTGACGAACCACTTGTTTTGTCTTCTTTTCAATCACTTCCGTGATTGAAACTCCGGAGTCTTGTAGTTGATCTAGTTCTTGATCACTAAATAGTGATTGCTGTCCATCAACTACCGACTCAATTGATTCAGTTTTTTTCCCAAACATTTGATTTTGCTGAAGCTTGATAATTGCCGTCAACTTATTAACTTGATCCTTTAGATCCTTAACTTGTTGTCTAAGTTCACGGTTTTCTTCTTCTAGACTTTTACTTATGGTACGTCACCTCCTTTGAATTACTCTTCGGTAATTATATCAAAGAACAATTCTTTTAAACAGAGGTAACTAATAGAAAGTACCAGGCTGAGCCGCCTTAATCTTACGCGCTGGTAATGGGTCCAAACCTTTCAAAAGCCAATCTAATTGTTGAGCTGATAATTCTTTAGCTTCACTACTGTACCTAGGCCAGCTTAACCGGCCGTTTTCAAAACGCTTGTAAAGGAGAATAAAACCCTCACCGTCCCAGAGGAGCCCTTTAAAGCGATCATTACGACTCCCACAAAACAAGAAGAGCGAATTATTATATAGTTCTAAGCCATAGTTCTCGGCAATCCCTTTACGTAGATCCGTCTTACCACAAACCAAGTAGACATGATCAGGATCATGCCAATTAATGAGCATAACGCACCACAACCTTAGCGATTTCAGCCGCTAGGCTTGGATTGGCTCCTTTGAAAACCGTTAATTGAATGTTTTCCAGCTTCATCGTAACCGCGAGGCGTGGTATAAAAGCTGATTTATTGACTGGTGTTTCTTTGGCTTTGAAAACCGGTGTCACAATGTCGTGTTTTTCTTCCATTAAAAAATACCTCCCGTACTAAAGTTGTCTTTAGTATAGGAGGCTGCAACGGGATTGCCTAGACGTATCGTTATTGACTGCTTACATTTTGGTCAAACGGTTTACAGGAAATTCTGCTATAAAAACCAATGAAATTATTCTTGATGCACTAACGATGTACAAGCCGCACCAGGATTTTCAAAAAGAGTAAAATAAAAGCAGCTACAAAGCATGAAATAACAAGCTTTGTAGCTGCTCAATTAGCTTAGCTGATACATTCGCATTACTGCTTTAATATGCCTCCGGTGGGGGTCGAACCCACACTCCCTCAACGGGAACTGGATTTTGAGTCCAGCGCGTCTGCCAATTCCGCCACAGAGGCATCAGCTAACTAAAAGGTGGTAATCGGATTTGAACCGATGATAAAGGTTTTGCAGACCTCTGCCTTACCACTTGGCTATACCACCAAATAGTTATGATCAGATAAATATCCAATCAGAAGGGCGGTATGTGGGATTTGAACCCACGCGTGCCGGACCCACAAACCGGTGTGTT
>CAMFQH010000223.1:0-2831 GCA_945980025.1 uncultured Lactobacillus sp. | reverse complement strand
CTCACACCGTTGGATCAACCTTCGATATTCCAAGTGGCGTAAGTGATGCAATTGCCTTACCACAAGTTATTCGCTTCAATGCTAAGCGTCCTACTAAACTTGCTATGTGGCCTCACTACTCAGTATATCGTGCTGAAAGCGACTATGCTGACATTGCTAGAGCTATTGGCTTAACTGGTTCAAGCGATGAAGAATTAGTTGAAAAGCTTGTTCAAAAGATTATTGATTTGGCTCATTCAGTTAACATTAAGATGGCTTACAAAGACTACGGTGTTGACAAGGCTGAATTTGATAAGAAAGTTGATGAAATGGCTGTTGAAGCTTACGGAGATCAAAACACTGTAACTAACCCTTCAGCACCACTTATCTCTCAAATTGTTGAACTCATGAAGGATTGCTACGAAGGAAAAGGCATTCCAGACAGTGATAGATAATTGATAAATTAATAAGAAAATCTGAAAGCTAAGATTTACGCTTTTTCTGTGTATGTCTTAGCTTTTTATTTTGTTAAAATGGTTGATAACTCTTGCTGAACAAAAAGTGCATCTGTGGGAAAAAAAGTGAATATGAATGTAAGCGCTTATAGTATAAAGTAAGATTATAGGTGAAATAATAACATGAGGAGGTTAGCTTTATGCAAAAAGTAGCTATTATTGGTGTTGGTAATGTTGGGTCAACCGTTGCATTTACACTTTTTACACATGGAACTGTAGGGCAGATTTATTTATTAGATAAAAATGCACTTAAAGTTGAAGCAAATGAAAGAGATTTAAGGGATGCCACAGTGAGAGATCACTATACTGTCAAGGTTAATGGATTGGATTGGAATAGTGAATCTGACTGGAAAAAATTAAAAGATGTAGATGTAATTGTCACTGCTTTTGGTGATATTAGTGCAACTGCCCGGACGGGTGATCGACAAGCTGAACTTAAGCTGAATACTTTAGGTGCACGTGATATTGGTAATAAAATAAAGAAATCAGGATTTAATGGGATTATTCTGAATATCAGCAATCCGTGCGATATCATTGTAACTGAACTTCAAAAGCAAACGGGGTTGCCCAAGAATCGTGTATTTGGGACGGGGACATTCTTAGATACTTCAAGAATGAAGAGATTTGTTGCTGAAGAATTAAATGTAGATCCACATAATGTTCATGGTTATGTATTAGCTGAACACGGTGCGAGTCAATTTACTGCTTGGTCAACGGTATATATTGGTGACAAGAAAGCTAGCGAGCTATTTTCTAAAGAAAAGTTAGATGATCTTAGTTCTCAACCTAACCGCAGTTCTAAGAGAGTATCCCATGGTAAGGGTTTTACAAATTGGGCTATTGCTTCTACTGCTGCTCGCTTGATTGAAGACATTTTTGTAGATGCACATTCAATTGTGCCTTGTTCAAATTATGACAAGGATTTTAATGTTTATGCAAGTTGGCCTGTTGTTCTTGGTGAGAATGGTATTGAGAGAAGAATAAAGCTTAATTTGACTGATGATGAAAAGAAAAAATACAAAGAATCTCTTAAATTATTAGTTGAAAGAAAACAAAAAGCTGAAAAGATGTAAATTTTAATAATATACAAATAAGAGGAAAATCTATTTGGATTTTCCTCTTATTTTGTGATAATTTCGATTAATTTTTAATATGAGCCTTTAACTTCAAAGTTTTTAGAAACAGAATCTTTATTATACCAGGTGATGCTCTTCAAAAGATTACGTTCTTTAATAACGTCCCAATCTACACGGAATGGTTGACCAGGGATATCAGGTAAGTAGAAGCGCCCATTCTTAACCTCACATTTAATCTTTAAAAGTTTGCCCATTGGACCAACCATTGGCTCGTGAAATTCAAGCATTTGATCTTCATCGTAACATGCTCCTAAGCTTGCGTTAACCCAAGTCATACCACCTGAAACAAAGCGTAAGCCATGTTTCTTACAATATAATGAGGTCTTGTAGTTTTGCCACATACTTGGGGTTCTCCCAATATATGGATCAAGAATTTGAACACCATGCTCAGCATATCCAACTTGAGCATAATAGTTACGCATTGATTCACCAAAACAAATTGGCATAGAACAATTATCAACGACCTCTTGGATTTCATCCATATGTTGTGAATTAATTGGTTCTTCAAACCATTCAATTTTATAAGGTTCAGCCATCTTAGCAAATTTAATAGCATCGTCCTTACTCCAAACCTGGTTAGCATCAATAGCGATTTTTACGTCTGGGCCGACGGCTTCACGAACTTTGGCAAGTCTGCGAATATCTCTTTCCATGTTGTGTCCCCAATCACTGCCTACCTTAAATTTGATTGTGTTAAAACCTTCTTTGACGTATCTTGTCATATCGCTGACTAAGAGATCATCGTCGGCAAGTAATGAGCCACCACCTTTATAGGCTGAGGCCCAATTCTTTTTTGCACCTAAGAATTTGTATAAAGGCAAGTTTCTTCTAGTTGCCATGATACACAACATTAATAGATCAAATTGACCTAAATCAGTAATTTGAGGAGAGTTAAAACCGAAGTTTCTTAACTTCCAATATACAAGATGATACCATTCTTGGTAGGTCTTTTCTTCACCGGTTAAAATTAGTGGGAAAATATTTTGAATCATGCCATGAGAAGTAAAAGTGCCAGCATGATTTCCATCGGTATCATATAATTCTACCCAACTTTGAAGAGGAATAGCACTACCAAAACCTCCTGTTGCATCACGCCATGGGTGATCAACAGGGACTGAGTTTAACTCATAAACAACAGCTTTTGAAAAAGCCAATTTTTCATTTTTATCAAAATCCCAAACCATATATAATCCTCCTATAA
>CAMFQH010000222.1:0-2897 GCA_945980025.1 uncultured Lactobacillus sp. | reverse complement strand
ATCGTTAATGAATTGGGTGGAGAAAATATTGATGTTGTAAAATATGAAGATAATCCATCTGATTTTATTGCCAATGCTTTGAATCCAGCAGAAGTAATTGCAGTTCAATTTAGCGGGGATGAAGATGATAAGAATGCTTTGGTAATTGTACCTGATTACCAATTGTCATTGGCCATTGGTAAACGTGGTCAAAATGTACGCCTTGCTGCTCGCTTAACTGGCTATAAGATTGACATTAAACCTGAATCACAAGTTGAATTTGTTGATTCTGAAGGTGATGATGTTGAAGCAGATCAAGAGACTACAAATGATAATGTCTCAAATGAAGAAACACCAGAATCTATTGCTGAACAAATTGAAGACGATCCAAGCGATAAGTTTCCAAATGGAGAAGACGTTAATTCAGCATTAAATGATGATGCAGATAAAGATGAGGAATAGGTGACTTTCTTTGAAGAAAAGAAAAATTCCAATGCGTAAAGACTTGTTAACAAATACTATGCAACCAAAAAAAGAATTGGTGCGAGTAGTTGTTGATAAGGATAAAAATATTTCGGTTGATCCAACTGGAAAAAAATCAGGTAGAGGTGCATATGTATCTTTAGAACCTGATAAAATTGCTGAAGCACAAAAAAATCAAGTTTTGGAAAAAAGCTTAGGTGTTAAAGTTTCAGCTGATTTTTATGATGATCTTTATGCATATGTTGATCATCAAAAAGCAAGAAAAGAATTGTTTGGTGATAAGTAATTTTGCAAAACAAACAAAAAACTTTAAATTTACTTGGATTAGCGCAAAAAGCTGGAAAGTTAGCAACGGGATTTGATGCAGTAAAAATATCTTTAAGCAAAAATCAAGCAAAATTGATTTTTATTGGAAATGATGTAAGTCAAAATACTAAAGATAAACTGAATTTCCTTATAAGAAAAAAAGATGTCAAACTAGTAGACACTTTTTCTAGTGCTGAAATAACACAGGCCCTTGGAAAAGAAAGAAAATTAGTTTCTGTTACGGATTCCGGTTTCAGCAAAGCAATGATAAAGAATTTAAACGAAGGAGTGTGATTTGATGGCTAAAAAACGTATTTATGAAGTAGCGAAAGAATTAGACATTGAAAACAAAATTGTTGTAAAAAAGGCACAAGATTTGGGTTTTGATGTAAAGAGCCACATGTCCTCCCTAGATGATAAGCAAGTTTCTAAGTTAGTAGATAGTTTGAAGTCTACTAATACTACGCCATCTACTGAAAAGGATTCTAAAAATTCAAGTCGTAAAGAAAAAGCTAAAATAAAGGTTTCTGTGGGTGCAATTCGTCGTCGTGATAATAAAAATGAACATGATAATCGTCACGGAAATAACAAGCACAGAAATAATAATTTTAAAAAACAACAAAATAATCGACGTGAGAATGAAGATAAAAAGACAACTTCTGCTAAACCAGCAGCACGTGATTTATTAAATAAATTTAAGAAAAAACAAAGAGCCGAAGCTAGTGAATTAAACGCTCAGACTGAGGCTTCCCGCCGTAAATGGCATCAAGAACAAAATCCTCAAAGATCAAAGGTTAAAAAAGTGGAAAATACTCGTAAGCCAAAAGAAGAAAAACTCGAAGGAGCTGCAGCTGTAAAAGCTCGTGTTCAAGCTTCACAAAAACCAGTTGGTCCAAAGATTATTAAACCATCGCCGGCTAGAAATAAGGCTAAGAGACCTACTGTAAAAAAGGTAGAGCCTATCGCTCCAGTTGTACCTGCTCCTCAAAAAGAAGAAACAAAGCCAACTCGTAAGAAAGACTTTACTCGTAAGAAACGTGAAGTGCCAGATTATGAACGTGAAAGAAGCGAACATTCAGATAAGGCACGTCGTCGTAGAAATAAAAAGAATAAACGTATCAACCAAAGTAAAGAAGTCAAGAAGCAACCAACTCAAAGAAAGGAACGTCCATTGCCAGAAACATTAGTTTATGAAGAAGGCATGAATGCTCAAGATTTAGGAAAACTTCTTCATAGAGAGCCTGCAGAAATTGTTAAGAAGCTATTTATGTTAGGTGTTATGACTAACCAAAACCAATCTTTAGATAAGGATACTATTGAGCTTTTAGCAGCTGAATATGGTATTGAAGCTGAAGAAAAAGTGCATGAAGATATCTCTGATATTGATACTTTATACACTAAGGAAATGGAAGAATCTAAAGCTTCTAAGCATCAAGAAAAACGTCCACCAGTTGTAACAATTATGGGTCACGTTGACCACGGTAAGACTACTTTACTTGATAGATTGCGTCACACTAACGTGTCTGAACACGAAGCCGGTGGTATTACTCAGAGAATCGGTGCTTATCAAGTAAGAATCGATGATCGTTTAATTACTTTCTTAGATACTCCAGGACATGCCGCTTTCTCAAATATGCGTGCACGTGGTGCTGAAATTACCGATATCGTTATCTTAGTAGTGGCAGCTGATGATGGTGTAATGCCACAAACAATTGAAGCTATTGACCATGCTAAGAGTGCTGGGGTTCCGATTATTGTTGCTGTAAACAAGATTGATAAGCCAGGCGCAAATCCTGATCATGTTATGGAACAACTTATGAAATATGGTTTAGTTCCTGAAGATTGGGGTGGGGATACAATCTTTGTTAAGATCTCTGCTAAGACTGGTAAAAATGTTGAAGAGCTCTTGCAAATGATTTTACTTCAAGCTGATGTCATGGAACTTAAGGCTGATCCAGATCAAAAAGCAATTGGTACTGTAATTGAAGCTCGTCTTGATAAGGGCCGTGGTTCAGTAGCAGATATTTTAGTTCAACAAGGTACATTAAAGGTTGGAGATCCAATTGTTGTTGGTGATACATTTGGCCGTGTTCGTGTTATGACTAATGATAAGGGACGTAGAGTGAAGA
>CAMFQH010000221.1:0-2897 GCA_945980025.1 uncultured Lactobacillus sp. | reverse complement strand
CAACGCCGGTGCCTAGAGTAATTGCAACACCAGTATCTACTCCACGCAATTCGCCGAGCCATTGTTCAGATAAAGCGGCTGCCTTACCGTCATTTTCCACGCTAATTGGCACATTATATTTGTCACCTAAAGCTTTTTGAAGGCTCAAGCCATCAAGGAATTGTAAGGCACCACCAAAGTAAATAATCTTATTTTCGGTATCAATTTTGCCTGGTGCACAAACTGCGATTCCTTCAAATTGATCTTGATACTTATCAGCTACTTGGTACATCGATTCCATAAATGCATCAAGATTTTCTGTACTTGTTTTCACACGATCTTTTTCAAGAATTTGCCCTTTTTCATCGATCAAGGCATATTTTAAATTTGTTCCACCAATGTCAAAAGATAGATATTTTTTCATTATTTTCACCTATGATATAAAAATGAGCCTTTAGTCTATAACTTTATGATAGAGATAAAAGCTCATTTTTTCTACTTTAATTATTTAGCTGCTTCTTCTTCAGCCTTTTTATCTTGAACATGCTCTGCAGCATATGCTTGATTATCTGCAATCTTAAAGAATGGGTACCAAATTAGAACACTGAGTATAACAACTACAATTGTAATAATCCCAAATGAAATTCCACCTTCAAGGAATCCCTGAACAACACCTGGAGCAGTCCAAGGTAATTGAATTAACGGATTATATGAAGCAGCAACATTAAGCAATGGAATTAATCCCCATGATACTAGACCAATTACGATTGGTGTAATTAACATTGGAATAAAGAAAGTTGGATTCAACATAATTGGCATACCAAAGATTAATGGTTCGTTGATATTAAAGAGTGCAGGAACAGCTGCTAACTTAAACAAGTCCTTATATCTTCTAGATTTGGCTCGAGCCATTGAAATTACCAGACCTATAGTAGTACCTTGTCCACCAAAACCATTACCTAAACAAATAGTGATAATTGCCATTGTCAAGAATGGCATTGCTTTGCCAGCCTTAAACGCATCCATATTCATAATTCCGTTTGCGGTTAGGATTGGAGTGATTACGCCATATACCATGTTAGGGTGAATACCAAAGAACCAAAGAACATTTGCAATTGTGTAAATTACAATCAAGCTTATTGGTGAAGCTGTAAAGTGCTGCAATGGTGTCTGTACTATAGTAGTAATCAAAGCAAATACGTTTCCATATGTCGTATAAGCGAAAAGACCTCTAATAATAGCCATCACAATCAAAATGATTCCTGAAATAAATGATGGACGTAATGACTCTGCAACATTAGGTGGTACAGAAGCTGGTAATTTTACAACTATGTTTTTCTTATTCAACCAAACATAAAGTGCATCTACTAACCAGCCAACTAGAATGGCTACTACCATACCTGAGGCACCCAAATAATTAGTAGAAAAGGCCGTTGTTGGAGCTAGTTTATCACTTGTTCCTGCCAATTTAGCCATGTAATCTTGTGGAGCCAAAATCAAAAAACTTGAAATAGCTAATAATCCTGATGGAAGTGGGTCATAGTCACATTTTTTAGCATAAACATAAGCAAATAGAAATACAACGAACATTGCTAATACATTCATTGTTGCATTTTGAGCAGCTGTAAAGTGAGCAGCCCAACCGATTTTATTTAAGAAATCAGTCCATGCCGGAATTGGAAAGTTACCGATTAATAATACAAAAGCACCACCCAATGTAATTGGCGTGATTCGCATAAATGCTTCAGCTAATGATGAAAAGAATAAATTATTATTCATCCAATTAGCAACTGGAGCAATATACTTATTTAAGAATTTCTGGAGATTATCCATATTTTATCTACTCCTTACTTTTTGTAATCGTTTTCACATGACGACTTTATTTTATTTTTACAAAAAAGTTTTGACAATAGATTTTGATTATACTGGCATAATGTCTATTCATTGCGGTTTATTTCACAAATGGAACAAGTTGTTCCATATGGTACAATCAATATGAAATATCTACCTATGGGAGGAAAATTATGGCATTTTTTGGTTTTAAAGATTTATCTTCACTATCAGATGTGGACATGACTATTTATAGCTACGTAACACAACATCAAAATGAAGTAATCTACATGCGTGTTAGAGATATAGCTCAAAATGCACATGTATCTAATTCGTCTGTTATGCGATTTATACATAAAATCGGATTTTCAAGTTTTCCAGCTTTTAAAACATATTTAAAAAATTCTCCAACACTAGAAGAAGCACCTAACCACATTTTTGCTTTTATTGATAAAAGCAATTTCCCATCAGACATAGAAGAACAAATTATCATAGTAGCAGATTTTTTATTTCAATGTGATAACATCATAACTTTTGGTATAGGTAATTCCGGCTTCATAGCTGGTTTAACTGCCAGAAAAATGGCTTCTCTTGGTTTTAATACATCAACAATCACTGATGCGACTTACCCTATCCCAAGTAAGCTATTAAATACAACCAATAATGCCATAATCTGCTTTTCTGTATCAGGAGAAACCACAGAGCTAATTGAAGCTTTAAATCCATTCACTAATAACAATGATACTTCTATTATTGGTATAACAGGTAATAGAACCAGTACAATTGCCAGAATGAGTCGATACTCTTTATCTTATACTGAACCTGAAGACAGAATAAACAAATTCTATGATTTATCATCACAAGTGCCAGCAGTTTATATAGCTGAGGCACTAGCTAATTCAATGAATCATAAAAAATAGAACACTGTGTTCCAACTCAGGCACAACTAGCCAGTTTATCGAACGGTACCAAATAACCCCTTTTGTCTATCATTTATAAAATCGATTTCATATAATGCTTATAACAAGTTAGGCAAAAGGAGTTTTTTATTATGACTGAATCTACTTTACCCAAAAACTTTTTGTGGG
>CAMFQH010000220.1:0-2916 GCA_945980025.1 uncultured Lactobacillus sp. | reverse complement strand
TAGTCTAGTTCTCAAAAATCTCTTCATCCTTACCGATTGACAAAGAGCCTATTTTTCTAACTTAATTTTACAAACCGCGTGTCTTTTAAGGACATATCATACTTTTTTTACTGAACTTTTTTCTTTTGGTAGATTGTAAAATTTAAGTTGAACAAATCAGTGGACAGAAAAACCCATAAAGGTCTTTAATGGTGTCACCACAACATTCCATTAGAAAGAAGGACCTTTATGGGCACTACTATTTTATCATTTGAGGACCGTGTTGTCATCGAAACACTTCGTCATGAAAATCGATCTCTTAAGTACATCGCTGATTACCTTGGCTTCAGTCAAACCACAATCTTTAATGAGGTTCACCGTTTAACTGGTGAATATCATGCGACGAGTGCTCAATCTGATCATGAGACTAAAATCAATTGTCGTGGACGCAAATGTTCATTAACTGCTAATCTCAAACAATTAATTGAAGAAAAGATTAAGGTTCAGAAATGGTCAATTGAACAAGTGGCTCATGTCGTTAGAATTGCCTACAAGACCATCTATAATTGGATTGATCAAGGCCTTTTGGAAATTAACGTGACTGATTTACCTGATCACGGTATTCGTCGGCAAAGAGCTAAAGAAAATCGCGGTACTTTTAGTCATGGCCGCTCTATCGAAGATCGTCCAACTGAAGTTTCTGATCGTAGTACTTCAGGTCACTTTGAAGCTGATACAGTTTTATCTGGAAAACGTAAAGGTCAAGCAGTCGCTACGTGTGTCGAACGTAAGAGTCGTCTGAACATCGTTAAACGGCTCAATGGACGAGATAGTACTTCAATGGCTAAGGCAATCCTCGAATTAGCTAACCAATTAGGAGATAATCTCAAGACGCTCACAGTTGATCACGGTAAATAATTCGCCAACTACAACTTGATTGAAGAGCAGACCGGCGTACCGCTGTACTTTGCGCATGCTTATTCTCCACATGAACGTGGCAGTAATGAGAATCGTAACCGAGTTCTCCGACGATTCATTCCTAAAGGTCAACCAATTGAAGAGATTGCGGAAGATGAATTGATTCAGATTAACTGGTATATGAACTCACGGCCACTCAAAATAAATAAAGAAATTATATCGTTGTACATAATGTAACGCCTTAATTATTGAATTAACATTTGTTACTTTCTAATATTATTCATTAAACATTTGACAGATTTAATATAGAGTGTTAATTTTATAATCAAAATTTAAAATGGGGTAATGGTTCATGAGCAAAGTAATCGGAGTAACAGCAGATGTATTTTTGGGCGCTACATCTGTCATTAATCAAAAACTAATGGATTTTGTACCAAGACCAGCAATCAATGGAGTATTAAATGCTGGCGGAATTCCAATTAGCTTGCCTTATCTTCCTAAGGAGGAAATAAATGGGCTCTTGGAAAGATTAGACGGAGTTATTTTTACTGGTGGGCCTGATGTTGATCCCACTTTTATGGGTGAAGAACCTATTCCAGAACTTGGGATTACTAATCGTAATCGAGATCTTTTTGAAATAGCACTTGTACGAACGGCTGTTGCTAAACATGTGCCTATTTTAGGAATTTGTCGAGGAGCTCAAATTATAAATGTTGCTCTAGGAGGAAATGTTTATCAAGATCTTGCAAGTCAATATCCTGGAAAAATTTTAAAACATTATCAATCTGCTCCTGGAGATCAACCAACTCATTTTGTTTCGGTTAACCATGATTCCAAACTATTTAAAACAATTGGTGACAATGTTTTTGTTAACTCTAGACATCATCAAGCCATTAAGGATGTTCCTGAAGGATTACAAATTGTTGCCACGGCTTCAGATGGGGTAATTGAAGCTATTGAAAATAAAGATGCTAGTGTTCAAGCAGTTCAATGGCATCCGGAAAATATGTGGCAGCACGATTCTCGACAATTACAAATTTTTAAGGATTTTATTGATCGTATCTAGGGGGTGAATGTTATGAAAAAAGCAATTCAGATGCATCATGTTCAAACAATCATAACCACCCGTAAAACGGGTGGTTTGCACAGCGGCTATAAGCCGCAAAAATAAGCCAGCGTCTCAAGGCGCTGGCTTTTCCTTCGTCCAAGCCAAAATGCTCTGACTACTTCGCTACTGCTTTAAGCAGTGTTGTTATTACTTCACCTACCCTTAAAAGGGTCGGAATACTCAACCGTTGTTAGTTTATCTACTACCTGGTCATGTTTTTCTTGATCTCGAATGTACTTCCGAATTGTGGACTCATTCAAGCCTACTGTACTAACGTAATAGCCTTCTGCCCAAAAATGTCGATTGCCGAACTTATATTTTAAGTTAGCGTGGTGATCAAACATCATCAATGAGCTTTTCCCTTTCAAATATCCCATAAATTGCGATACGCTCAACTTCGGTAGAATGCTTAACAACAGATGTACGTGATCCGGCATCATATGCCCTTCAATGATCTTTACACCTTTATATTGACATAACAGCCTAATGTAATCTTGTAAATCTCGTCGATATTGATTATAAATTATTTTCCGTCTATACTTTGGAATAAATACGATGTGGTACTTACATAGCCACTTTGTATGGGCTAAACTATTTAACTTATTAGCCATATGTCAAGGGCGGTTTGGAATTGTCGTTTTATGGCGGTTTAAAAATGTATGATTTGGGCGGTTTAAGAATTGACCGATGCTAAACGGTATGACTTTCCTTTAATCTTGATCACGTGTGAATGATAGACGAGTCGGTCTAAAATTGCTTCTGCCGTTGCTGTACTATGGAGGACGGTTCCCCAACTTGATAATGGCACATTGGTCGTTATGATCGTTGATTTGCGTTCATAGCGGCCATTTATTAGTGGCAGATTGCAAGAAATAACTTGAACAAATCTATTGGCGCAGATTAAGCAAAAA
>CAMFQH010000219.1:0-2919 GCA_945980025.1 uncultured Lactobacillus sp. | reverse complement strand
ATAGTTTGGTCAAAAGAATGTATAAAAGGATTTTTATAAATGACCAAGAGTGCCCAAATTACATAAAGAATTAAAAAAATAAATCCAGGAATAAGGGTATCGTGGATAGTTAAATTGTTATATTTCTTTTTCAAAAAAATTTCTCCCCTTGTAATTTCTAGTAGATGTGGTAAATTATAATCATTATCCATCAAAAAATAAAGACTAGGGAGTAGTAACAAGTCAGAGTTGTTATTAGAGATGAGCTGGTTGGTGTAAAGCTTAACAATGATGCTGTGAACTTGCCCTAACGACAAGTCTATCGTTTGCCTTCCGCGTTAAGGGGCACGAGTGTCACACATTATATGTGTGGAACTTAGGTGGTAACGCGAAATTAACTTCGTCCTATGATTTTAATCATAGGACGTTTTTTAGTTTTAAGGAGAGATATTTTTGTATAATCACAAAACTGTAGAAAAAAAGTGGCAAAAATACTGGGCTGAGCATGATACTTTTAAGACAGGCACTGATCCTAAGAAAAAGAATTATTATGCTTTAGACATGTTCCCCTTTCCATCTGGTAAAGGTCTTCATGTAGGACACCCAGAAGGATATACTGCAACTGATATTGTTTCAAGAATGAAGAGAGCCCAAGGCTATAACGTTCTTCATCCAATGGGCTGGGATGCATTTGGTCTTCCAACTGAACAATATGCCTTAAAGACTGGTGAAGACCCAGAAAAAGTTACTAAAGAAAATATTGCTAACTTTAAAAAGCAGCTGAATAAGCTTGGATTTTCATATGATTGGGATCGTGAAGTTACTACTTCTGATCCAAATTATTATAAGTGGACTCAATGGGTTTTTGAACAAATGTATAAGAAGGGCTTGGCTTATGAAGCCGAAGTTCCTGTTAACTGGTCTCCAGATTTAGGTACAGTTGTTGCAAATGAAGAAATTATTGATGGTAAGACTGAACGTGGTGGCTATCCAGTTTACCGTCGCAATATGCGTCAATGGATGCTTAAGATGACAGCTTATGCTGATCGTTTGCTCGAAGATTTAGATGATTTAGATTGGCCAGAGCCAGTTAAAGAAATGCAAAGAAACTGGATCGGTCGCTCAGAAGGAGCTCAGGTTACTTTTAAGGTTAAGGATAGTGATAAAACATTTGATGTGTTTACTACACGTCCTGATACTTTATTTGGAGTTAGTTACACTGTTTTAGCGCCTGAAAGTAAGTTAGTTCAAGAAATTACAACTCCTGAACAAAAAGAAGCTGTGGATGCTTACATTAAGAAAATTGAATCAAAGTCTGATCTCGAAAGAACTGATCTAAATAAAGATAAGACTGGTGTCTTTACTGGTGCTTATGCAGTTAACCCAGTAAATGGAAAAGAAGTTCCGATTTGGATTTCTGACTATGTTTTAGCAAGCTATGGTACTGGTGCAGTAATGGCCGTACCAGCTCATGATGATCGTGACTATGCTTTTGCAACTAAATTTGGCTTACCAATCAATCGAGTTATTGAAGGTGGAGATTTAGAAAAAGAAGCCTTTGGTGGAGATGGTAAACACATCAATTCTGAATTCTTAGATGGCTTAAACAATGAAGAAGCTAAGAAGAGAATGATCGAATGGCTTGAAGATCACAATGTCGGTGAAAGGAAAGTTAACTATAAGCTTCGTGACTGGGACTTTAGTCGTCAACGCTACTGGGGTGAACCAATTCCTGTAATTCACTGGGAAGATGGTACTACTTCACTAGTTCCAGAAGATGAATTACCATTGCGCTTGCCACATGCAACTGACATTAAGCCATCAGGTACTCCAGAAAGTCCACTTGCCAATTTGACTGATTGGGTAAATGTTGTTGATGAAAATGGTCGAAAAGGTAAGCGTGAAACTAATACTATGCCTAACTGGGCAGGTTCAAGTTGGTACTACTTACGCTATATTGATCCACATAACGATAAAGAATTGGCTGACTATGACTTACTTAAGAAGTGGCTCCCAGTAGATCTTTACATTGGTGGGGCAGAACACGCTGTTCGTCACTTACTCTATGCTAGATTTTGGCACAAGGTTCTTTATGACTTGGGTGTTGTACCAACTAAAGAGCCATTCCAAAAGCTTTATAATCAAGGTTTGATTTTAAAGAATCATGAAAAGATGTCTAAGTCTAAAGGAAATGTTGTTAACCCTGATGAAGTAATCGATGAATATGGTGCAGATTCACTTAGAATGTACGAAATGTTCATGGGCCCATTAGATGCTTCAATTGATTGGGATGATAATGGTCCTGCATCTACTAAGAAATTCTTAGATCGTGTATGGCGCTTATTTGTTAACGATCTTGACCTAAAGGCAATCCCTCAAGAAAAAATTGTTGACGAAAATGATGGTGAACTTGATAAGGTATATGCCGAGACTGTCAAAAAGGTTACAGAAGACTTTGAAGCTTTACACTTTAATACTGCAATCAGTCAAATGATGGTCTTTATGAATGCGGCTCAAAAAGCTAAGACTATTCCACGTGAATATGCAGAAGGATTTGTACAACTTCTTGCTCCAGTTGCACCTCACATGATGGAAGAAATCTGGTCAGTATTTGGTCATGATGAATCTATTGCATATGCTAAATGGCCAGAATATGATCCTGCCAAATTAGTTGAATCAACAGTTGAAATTATGGTTCAAGTTAATGGTAAGCTTCGCGGTAAATTTAAGGCTGCTAAGGATAGTGATAAAGATACCTTAGAAAAAGAAGCTCTTGCTCTTGATCATGTTCAAAAATTCTTAGAAGGAAAAGATGTCAAGAAAGTCATCGTTATTCCAAACAAAATTGTTAATATTGTTGCTAAGTAATTTAAGTTTTTCCTAAATAATTAATATTTGTAAATACAATTTACATTATTGAGTAATATATAATTCCTGTCT
>CAMFQH010000218.1:0-2944 GCA_945980025.1 uncultured Lactobacillus sp. | reverse complement strand
CCAATGAATTAGGGATGCGTGAAATGCAGGCGCGTGTTTACCAACACCGTAATTCTCAATATCTTTTAGTTAAAGCTCCACCGGCTTCAGGTAAATCTAGAGCATTAATGTTCGTAGCTTTAGATAAATTAGCTAATCAAGGCGTTAAAAAGATTATCGTAGCTGTTCCAGAAAGATCAATAGGGAGATCATTTAAGAATACTGAATTAGTCAAATACGGCTTCTATGAAGATTGGAAAGTTGATCCACAATATGATTTAACTCTTCCAGGTGGGGATGAAAGCAAAGTACAAAAGTTAGTGGACTTTCTTAATTCTCCAGAAGGTAGAATTTTAATTTGTACGCATGCTACCTTAAGATTTGCCTATGAAAAAGTAGCTGATGATCACGCCTTTGATAATACTATGGTTGCGATTGATGAATTTCACCATGTGTCATCTAATGATAGTTCTGTTTTAGGTACTGCTTTGAAGAATATCATGCATAATTCTTCTGCTCATATTATGGCTATGACAGGTTCTTACTTTAGAGGAGATTCAGAGCCGATTCTTTCACCAGAAGATGAACAATTATTTGATAAGGTCACTTATACCTACTATGAGCAACTGGATGGCTACCAATACTTAAAGTCATTTGGAATTGATTATAAGTTTTATCAAGGTTCATATTTAGATGCTTTACCAGATGCGATTGATACGACTAAGAAGACGATTATTCATATTCCAAGTATCAATTCTAGTGAATCGACTAAGGATAAATACAATGAAGTTGACGCTATATTTGATGCAATTGGTAATCTAGTTGATAGAGATGATAAGACTGGTATTTATACCATTAAGAGTAAACAAACTGGTAAATTATTAAAAGTTGCTGATCTAGTTAATGAAGATGGTAGAGAAAAGGTCCAAGCTTTTTTACGAGATGACATAGATAATGGTAAAGTTCGTGGATTAAGGGGACCAGATGATCTTGATATGATTATAGCTTTAAATATGGCCAAGGAAGGCTTTGACTGGCCTTGGGCTGAACAAGCTTTAACTATTGGTTATCGTCACTCATTAACTGAAATAGTTCAAATCATTGGTCGTGTAACTCGTGATAGTTCAAATAAAACACATGCACAGTTTACTAATATGATTGAACAACCAGATGCTAAAGATGATGCTGTTCAATACGCAGTTAATCAAATATTAAAGGCTATTACTGCATCCCTCTTAATGGAACAAGTTCTTGCACCTGAAATTCATTTAAAGAGAAGAAATCATAAATCTGATACTCCTTCAGGGGATGCAGATATTTTGATTAAAGGACTTAAAGAACCAACTACTAAGAGAACTCAAAGTATTATTGAAAATGATCTGCCTGATTTGAAAGCTGCAATTTTGCAGGATCAAGATGTAAAGAATGGAATTGCAGCTAATGTGGATGCAGAAGTAATGAATAAGGAATTAATTCCTAAAGTCGTTATGACTCGCTATCCAGATTTAAGCAATGATGAGGTAGATCAAGTTAGTCAATATGTTGTAGCTGATACTGTTTTGCGTCATGCTAAGGTAGATTCTTCAGTAGATCAAGAAGGAAATACGAATGAATTCCTTAAGATGGCTGATAAGTTTATTAATGTTAATGATTTAGATATTAATCTGATTCAGTCAATTAATCCATTTCAAAGAGCCTACGATGTCATGTCTCAAAACATTGATAGCAATACTCTTAGAATTATTGAGCGTTCAATTGATGCGAAGAAGTATGATTTTTCTGATGAAGAATTAATGCAACTGTTTATGAATGCAAAGGTATTTGTAGAGAAAACAGGACGCAGACCAGATAAGAATTCCAATAATGAAGAAGAAGTACGTATGGCTTATGCATTAGCTAAACTAAGCGATATGAGGGCTAGAAGAAATGAAAATAGATAATTCGCGTCCGATTCGTTCACTAAATGATATTTTTAATGATCCAGCAGCTGATGAATTATTGATAAAACCAAAGAAAAAACAGGTTACTTATGATCCAGAAGTTGAAAAATTCAAAGAAATTGAGAACTGGGTAAAAAAGCATAATGGTAAGGAGCCAGAAAAGACTACAGATCTTAGTAGATTAGGTGAACGAAAATTAGCTAGCAGATTAAAAGGAATTCGAGAAGATCCAGAAAGAATAGAACTATTGAAACCTTACGACAAATTAGGTTTACTAAAGCAAGAAGATCAGAATGTATCTTTAAAAGAAAAAGTTAGTCATGAAAAGATGACTTTTAATTCTTTAGATGATATTTTGAATGATGATTCCGCTTTGTTTGATAATTCTGGTCAATCCTTGAATTCAAAATTATTTGATACTGGTTCCCTTAATGCTTTTAAAAAGTCACAAGAAAATGTTGCTAAGAACAAATCTAAGAGAAAAACAATGGATGATTTTAATAAATATCGTCCGATGTTTAAGAAGGTACAAGCAGAGCTAACCTCTGGCAAGCGACATTTAGTAAGATATGGCAATAATAAGCTCAAATTACATGGATTTTATGTTCTAAAAGGGCAATTAATGTATATTGAATCTATTGGCTCTGAGTTTAAGAACAACAACCGTAGTTATACCGATACTGATGCGCGGTTGCACGTTATCTATGACAATGGAACAGAAAATTTCCCGTTGAGAAACGGTTTAATTGCCTCCTTATATGGATCTAAGCAACGTGGTGGCGGTGGCAAGATTGTCACAGAACCAGATGATAAATTTGAATTTGGGGCTGATGATCAAATAACTGGCTATGTTTATGTATTGAAATCACTTAGCAATAACGCAGATGTAAAACGAATTCAAGAGGATCATCCTTTGTATAAAGTTGGATTTACTTCAGGAACAGTTGAAAGAAGAATTGCTAACGCTGAGAATGAATCAACATATTTATACGGACCCGTTAAAGTAGTAGCTGAATATCAGGTTA
>CAMFQH010000217.1:0-2949 GCA_945980025.1 uncultured Lactobacillus sp. | reverse complement strand
TTTATTTCTTTTCAATTAGCATTGGCAGAATCATTGGTCTTCTTTCAGTCTTTGAATATAGGAAATCTTGAAGATTCTCAATAATTGCCTTTCTAATTTCATTTTCTTTTGGTTGTGGATCTTTCGCCATTTCTGTCTTAAGAACATGGTAGACATGTTTCTGAGCTTGACTAATCAATTCTGTTGATTCACGCATGTAGACAAAACCACGACTCAAAATGTCTGGACCTGCAAGAACGCGTTGGTGTTTGTAGTCAACAGTTGCTACTACTACTACAAGCCCTTCCTCAGCCAAGATTTGGCGGTCACGAACAACGATATTACCAACATCATCGCTACCAGAAGTATCAACAAAGACATCTGGTATATTAATGTGACCAGCAATTCTAGAAGAATCTCTCGTCAAAGCAAGGACATCCCCATTTTTAAGAACAAAAGTATGATCTTTAGGCATACCAGTAGATTGAGCAGTTTCCGTATGAACTACTTGCATTCTATATTCACCATGAACTGGAATGAAGTATTCAGGTTTAGTTAACTCAATCATCATTTTTTGTTCTTCTTGTCCAGCGTGTCCAGAAGTATGGACATTATGAATCTTACCATGAACAACATTAGCACCAGCTTCAGTTAACTTATTAATTAGGTGGTTAACGCTAGTAGTGTTACCTGGAATTGGATTAGAAGAAAAGATGACTGTGTCGCCTGGTTGTAGTGAAATCTGACGGTGAGTTCCATCTGCAATTCTTGAAAGAGCAGCAAGAGGTTCACCTTGAGAACCAGTACATAAGATCATTGCCTTTTCAGGTGGAGTATGGTTAATTTCATTAGCATCAACTAAGGTTCCTTCAGGAATATCTAAGTAGCCAAGATCAATACCATTTTGAACCCCATTTTCCATTGAACGACCAAAGATAGCTACTTTTCTTCCGGTATCAACAGCAGCTTTGATCGCAGTTGATACACGGTAAAGATTGGAAGCAAAAGTGGCAAAAATAATTCTGCCTTTAATTCCAGTAATGATGTCGTGTAATGAATGAGCAACAAATCTTTCTGACTTTGTAAATGTAGGAACCTCTGCATTAGTGGAGTCAGATAAAAGTGCTAAGACGCCTTCTTTTCCGAGTTTAGCCATCTCTTGGAAATCAGGAGCTGGTTGATTCATAACTGGAGTTAAGTCAAATTTAAAGTCTCCAGTAAATAGAACGGCTCCTTCAGGAGTATGAACTGCAATTCCTAGAGTATCAGGAATTGAGTGAGTTGTTCTGAAGAAACTTACTGATAACTTATCAAATTTTAAAACAGTATCTTCATGTTCTTCATGAAGTTCACTAGAGTTTAAAATTCCATGTTCATCAAGTTTTCCTCGAATTAAGGCTAAAGCAAATGGAGTAGCATAGACAGGAATTTCAGGAATTTTCTTTAAAAGGTAAGGAATTCCCCCGATATGGTCTTCATGTCCGTGCGTAACAACTAATGCTTTGATTTTTTTTCTATTCTTAACTAAGTAGGAATAGTCTGAGATAACATAATTAATTCCCATCATATCGTCTTCAGGGAATTTGATACCGCAGTCCATGATGATAATTTCATCTTGGTACTCAACGCAGTACATATTACGGCCGATTTCGCCTAGACCCCCTATAGCGTAAACGCCGACTTCGTTATTCTTTAATTTCAAGGTCGTTAGTTATCCTTAGAATCAAAAGTTGTCAGTTTGAAATCTGGGCTTTGCTTTTCGTAAGCAAGGGAGTTTCCAGTTAATTCTTGGATGAGTTCAATGTTGTAGGGGGTGTTATCCTCAACCATAGTTCTTGCTGCAACTACATTATCTGCTTCTAAAAAAAGAGTCTTAGTAGTTTCTCTTCTTGGATTAACGATCTGGTCTTTTTGGTATAAAACTTTGTAGATCATTTCTTATAATCTCCTTATATTTAAAACGTTCAAAAAAACTTCTGCATAAACTTGCAGAAATTCATAGCTATTAAAATTTTATCATAAACTTGCTTTTAAGTATACCAATTTACTTCATATATAGTATGGAAAAAGGCGATAGAACATCTTGCTCTAACGCCTAGTAGAAAATTAAAAGTTTAATTTTAAGAAATTACGATTGTATCTTCTGCTAATTCAAAAGGATTTTGCTTATTGATGCGATCATAGAATAAATGACCATTTAAGTGATCAATTTCGTGGGAAGCAACGATTGCTGGATAGTCTTTTAAGCGAATAGTTTTTTCTTCACCATCTACTGTATAGTAACGAATTTTTAATTTATCAGGACGAGGAACATATCCTTCAATGTCTTTGTCTACACTTAAACAGCCTTCACCTTCAGCAAGACAAGTTCTTCTAACTGATTCAGAAAGAATTTTAGGATTAACAAAAACTTCCTTAAAGATGATTTCACCTTTGTCGTTTGGAACTAAAAGAGCAGCCATTTGAACACTTTCACCAACTTGTGGAGCAGCCAAACCAACACCAGCTCTTAATTGATGCTTTTCAGCAATCTTAGGATCTTGGGAGTTGATTAAGTATTGCATCATGTCGTCAGCTAATTTTTTGTATTCATCGGATAATGGAAAAGTTAAAGGCTTAGCAACTTGTCTTAAAACTGGATTGCCATCGCGCGTAATATCATGCATTAAAATCAAAATTATATCTCCTTAATTAAATAATTTGCTATAAACTATAATAACAATTGAAAGAAAAGACGGCAACGACCGAAGTTTTTGGTATAATATTTTTGTTAAAAATAAACAGTTCACAGCTTGTACTTCCGTTGACGACATTATATTTTTAGAGTAGAATTGTAAAACGAAACTATAGAGATATAAAGCTTCAATAACTGCATTATTATTTTTGCGTAAAAGGGCTGTGACTGGAGTCACAGTTTTTTTATGAAGTTCGGGGAGGAATTTCTTTTGCAAAGAAGAGACGATATTAGAA
>CAMFQH010000216.1:0-2979 GCA_945980025.1 uncultured Lactobacillus sp. | reverse complement strand
GTTAAGGATCGTCCCGGACATGATTTGCGTTATGCCATTGATGCCACGAAGCTCCGGACTGAACTTGGTTGGGAGCCCGAATTCACTGACTTCAAGACCGGTTTACAACACACGATTGATTGGTATACGGAACACCAAGATTGGTGGAAAGATGAAAAAGCCGCGGTTGAAGCAAAATATGCGAAAAACGGTCAATAAAAGATAAAAAGAGTCGTGTTATTCCCGAAGTTTAAGGAATACACGACTCTTATTTTAAGGACAACAGAAAATTAGGATATTGAGAGCTGTTGCCAAGTATTGATTATATCATCAATTTTAAGTAAATAACGAAAATTTTAATTTAACGGTCAACAATTACTGAACTTGCTAAATAAACATGAAATTGTATATAATTTTAAGCAGCTCGATATCGATGATCAAATCGTTGTAAATGAGAAAATTAGTGCGCTTAAGCCGGAAGTAATCTATCATTGTGCTGCTTATACCGCCGTTGATAACGCTGAAGATGTTGCCAAAGACCTCAATTGGCAAGTAAACGCCGATGGTACGCGTAATGTTGCCGAGGCCGCTAAAAAAGTTGGCGCTAAGATGGTTTACATCAGTACCGATTATGTCTTTGATGGGACCAATGAAGGCGAGTATGAAGTTGATGCGCCCACTAATCCACGGAATGAATATGGCAAAGCTAAACTTGCCGGTGAAAAAGCAATCCAAGAAATCTTAGCTGATTACTACATCATTCGGACATCCTGGGTTTTTGGTAAATACGGTAAGAATTTTGTCTACACAATGCTTCGTCTTGCCAAAGACCATGATCAGCTCACCGTCGTCAACGACCAATTTGGCCACCCAACGTGGACTAGAACCCTGGCCGAATTTATGACGTACTTAGTCGATCATGATCAGCCATTCGGTACCTATCAGCTATCTAATGAAAATAGTTGTTCCTGGTACGAATTCGCCACCGAGATCTTAAAGAATAAGGATGTTGAAGTCGCTCCCGTTGATTCATCAGCATATCCAGCCAAAGCTTACCGCCCTCGCCATTCAGTTATGAGCTTGAAGAAGGCAGAGAGCACGGGCTTTGAGATTGTGGATTGGCAGACTGCGTTAGGTGAGTTTATGGGAGAGATTGAAGAGTAGAGCGAGAACCGGCTTGGACGCCGGTTTTTGTGTGGAAGCAAGGATTTAAATGTAACGCAAGGGGGGAATTGAAAAAATGAGTTTGATTGAGCAAATGACGCTTTTTGATTTAGAAACTAGTAAAAAAGTTAGAGATAGTGGTGATTCGCCTTATGGAAGAATTAAAAGTAACGATGCATCTCCTTCTATATTTGGTTATGGATTCCAAATTATGGTTGCTCTAATTTATTCCTTGGAAAATATAAAACGATTAGATAGAGTTGTTGTCGAAGGAAGTACAGAGGATATAGAGTTATATTTTAATAAACAAAAGCCTATCTTTATACAAGTAAAAGCGAAACAAAAAATTAATAGCGGAACAGATAAAGATAATGGAAAATGTAATGATGCTATGTATAGTCTTTTAAATACTTCTATTAAAAAAAGGGGTAACTATGAGGAATTGATATATGTTTCTAATTTACCCAATCCGTTAGCTTTAAGTAAAATGGAACAAGATATATCTTGGAAACCTGAACTAGATATGCCATTTGAACAGAATTATACTCAATTATTAGATTCAAGTAGAGAATTTCTAGATAAGTCTGTAGAGTGGGCTAAGAAGAAATTGCAATCGAAAAATTATAATAATACATTAAAGTTTTTTGACCGCAGTAAACTATTTGTGACAAGCATTATTTATAGAGATGGGGAAAAAGAAAATAATCAAAGAGTATTAAAAAATAAAATTCAAGATTTTTTCCCGGATATTAAATTTAATTCACTAAAGAATATTACCAATTTCTTATTTGAGTATTACTTTGATAATGCGACAATGAGTCAAAAGTTACCTAAAAAGCAAATATACAAAAAAGATTTAGTTTGGCAACTAATTGTTAAATTCATAGATGAGAAAAGAATTCAGCCGTTCACCGAGGATGGAGAATTACCGATAGAAATAATTGACGACTTTACGGCATATAAAGAAGAAAATGGATTTTTAGCACGAGCATCCAGAGATCCGAATAATATAAATTTTGTACTTCAAAGTTTTTTTGAAAATAATTCTAAGGGAACTGTAGCAGGACAAATAAAAGATTTTATAAATCACAATTGGAAAAGCCATGCAGATGACCTATTTCCTAGTGAGAATAAATTACTGCAAGAGTACTGTACTAAAGAGATAATGTGGGAAATTATTTGTAATTATAGAGTGATCAAGGAGACAAAAGAAAAGGCGGATATGTCATGAAATTTAGATCATTAACAATTAAAACAGAAAAAGAAGGTACGAAGACATTTGAATTTAAAGATAAAACGCTAATTCTTAGTGATAAAAATAGTGTAGGGAAAAGTACATTGCTTAGGATCCTATTTTATAGTTTGGGATATAATATTCCGGGGACATATAAAATGAGATTTAAGAATCTAAGAACTATTCTCCATTATTCTATAGATGAGAGATTATATAGAGTTGAAAGAGAAAATAGGTTTATATCTCTTTACGAACAAGATAACTTAATTGAAAGTACATATTTAACTGACATGAATTTGGTGTCGTGGCTTGCTAATATATGGGAAATTTCATCACCATATGTGTTAAAGAATTTACTTGGGGCAATTTATCTGGATCAAGATAAAGGCTGGACTTTATTAAATAGAGGAACTGTAATTGGGAGCATTCATTTTAATATTCGTGATTTATTAATAGGATTGTCCATAGATCAAGATTCAGAAATTTATAGAACTTTATTGAAAGTGGATAAAATGAAAAAGGTAAAAAAAGAATCGAAGACTATATTGGCCTTAAAAAGTTATGCAGAACAAAGGGAAGTAGAGGATTATATAAATATAAAT
>CAMFQH010000215.1:0-2984 GCA_945980025.1 uncultured Lactobacillus sp. | reverse complement strand
TACCGTACAAAATGAGCCGATGATCAATACTAGTACTAATAAGTTACGATTGTATCGTTTTCCATGAATATCGACAGGTTGTTTATTCATGTGTCATCCCCCTTTTGTGAAAATTAAGAATCGTTGATTACTATAAGCCTAATTTTTACTAATGTCAAATAATCTTACAAATATGATACAAAATATGACACGTAAGTTGAAAAATTTAACATGAATTAATATAATAAAAAATAATTAGTGAGGCTGATAAATATGGAAAACACAAAGAAAAAGAAAATACATCAACTTTTTGAAAATCTAGAAATAGGTATAGGTGGCGTAAGCAGCAGCTTAGGTGTGTCGCAACGTCAACTTAGATATTGGGAACAAAAGGGCTACATCAAGCCAGTTACTGAAAAATCTGGCGTGCGTCATTATAGTTTAGCGACAGTTTATTTGATTGCCTTTATTAAAGATCAACTTGATGCTGGCTACACATTGGATGCCGCTGTGAAAAAATCGAAGGAAGTTCGTATTAAAAGCAAGATTGCACGTAAATTGTTGCGTAATGCCTTTGATGATATTGAAGTAACCGATGAAGAAAAAGGTTACGGTGAGATTCGAATGGGCGAGATGGAAGTAGGAGACAAAAAGGCCGAAGTTATTGGCATCGTTGACGAAAATGGTAGCCATTTTGAATTGAAGGAAGAATAGATTAACCAAAATAGACATCTATCGATGAAATTTATCGATAGGTGCCTTTTTAACGTAATAATAACTTATCTTGATATAATTGATTTATAAGTAAATGCATATTCCAAGAGGTAATAACAATGAAATTTAACAAGAAAATGGCTTTAATTTCTGCCGCAGTGTTGATGGGTATCTCCACCGTTTCTGCTGTAGAAATTCCACAAACAAATATAGTACAAGCCGCTACTTCTCAAAGTCGAAAAGTATATTTCAGAAAAAATTCTTACGTCTATAACAAAAAAGGTCAAAGAATTTACAAATTTAAGGGCAAGACTGCTTACTTCAAGAAGGGCGCCACTCCTAGTTTTCCAATTCAAACAACTGATGAAAAAACGCATTATTACTTCAATACCAGAGATGGCAAAGTTTACCTTCAAACTACCAAGATTAAAGGTAAGCAATACGCAAATGTAGGTAATGGTGGCTACATCAATCTTTCCAACATCGGTGCCATCAGTAATAGTCTGCTCTTAACAGACCAAAACGTTAGAGTAAGAGTTACTAGAGATACCCGTGTTCTAAATAGCAAAGGTCAAGCCGGCGATACTGTTGTTAAGAAAGGCACGATCATCACGGCCGATGGACATGGTGCAATTCCTGGTGGTGACTGGATTGATGATGGTGTGCCACAAGAGTACTACCACATCGTAGGTACTGATCACTATCTAGAAGATGACAACGGTACTTTGCTTAGCCAAGTGCAAAATGGCAATACTTTTGACAAATTATTTACTCCACAAGCAATGCCTAAGAATGCTGAGGTAGGTTCTGCTAACAATGGTACTAGCTACTACGATGTCAATGGGCAAGATATGTTCCCTGGTTTTAAGTCATTCCAATACCAAACTTTCACAATAGGTGGAGCATATTACTTGTGGGATGCTAAAGATAAGAAGGCGGAATTGTTCTACTACGTGGGTAGCGGTGCAAATCAAATAAACTTAGCTACTGATGGTGGCAACATTGGTAAGGATAGCAAGCATACACCAACAGGCGCACTATTTGTTAAAGCTTCAGATGTTAATTTGACTCAAGGTGTGGCACCAGAACCAGCTAATACTGCAGCTGAAGCAGAAGCTGGACGCAATGCTGCTACAAGTAGCGAAAAGTCTAGTTTAACTGACGCAATTGCCAATGCTGAAAAAGTTCAAGCAAGTGCGAAATACAAGAGTGCCGCAAGTTCAGTTAAAAAAGATTATGACCAAGCTGTTGCTCAAGCAAAACAAATCAGTGCTTCCACTTCATCAACTGGTAATGCCGTTAACTTTGCAATTTGGCAATTAAACCACATTGAACAAAGTATGCAGGTCGAAAAGATTAAGGTTGCTTATCCAAACTTCTTAAGTCCATATGATCGCACCAAGATTTTAACTGCGGCAAGACAGCAATATGATGATAATTCTCACGATGTAATGTGGGCTAACCATGATCGTGACTTAATTCTTTATTCTTTTAAAGAAAAAGCATCTAACAAGTATGATCAAGGCGGTACTGTTACTAAGTTAAATCTTAATGATTACATTGAAGCAAATACGCCAAACATTAAGAATAAGAAGGGCTACGATTCTTCTGCTACACAAGCTTCAATTAATAAAGATAAAAAGCTTGCTAAGTATGCCCAAATGCTTGATTACGATAAAAGAAAGAGTTCTTTAATTGCTAAAAGAACTACTCCTGTTTACCAAAGCTCAACTAAAATTGGTGAAGGAGCAAGCTTCAACGTTAACAAGATTCGTTTGTATCAAACTGGCAGAAGCATCAAGAAGGGTAATAATATTGGTATCTTCGCTACACTGATTGTAAAAATCAAAGGCCAATATTACTTCATGGTTCAAGAAAAGAATACTTACTTCGTTAAGGCTAGTGACGTAAAGCTTGATAACTTCAGTACTTCCACAACCTACAAGAAGTATCAGAGAATGGTTGATAAATTAACCGGTCCTGATCACCCAATGGATTTCTCACTTTATGCAAAAGTAAAAAAGGGTGCTCGCTACTATCAAACAGATTTCTATTATGGAGTCACAAACAAAACATTCAATGTCCAAAAGAATAGATATGTCAGTTTCATTGACCCATATGTAATGAAATACAATGGCATTTATTACTTAACCGGTGGTGCCGAATTTAACAGTGACTTTGATCCAGAAGGCGCAGTTAAAGTTTCCGATATTATTTCAATGACTTCAAAGTTGCCTAGATAAGTTAATAAGACATTTATCAATGAATTTCATTGGTAAGTGTCTTTTTTT
>CAMFQH010000214.1:0-2989 GCA_945980025.1 uncultured Lactobacillus sp. | reverse complement strand
AAGGCCGGTCAGCTTCAAGTAGATGACTACAAGAAGATTGTAGGCGAAGACTATGATGCGGCAACTGAACAAGCTGGTAACACGGCTCAAGCTTAATAACTTGTACATCATCTTAGGGCTGTATTCAATTTTTAAAGGCGCAGCACTAATTACTAAAAGACACCCGCAATTCTATTACCCACCAGAATTTAAAGGGCTTATGAATAGCCCTGTATTTCAATGGGCTTTAGTTTTAGCGGGTATTTTGATGATCATGTATATTTTATCGGATTACAGTAATGAACGCATGACAGGTCTATTATTGGGGTTCATTGCGGGGCTAGTGACTGTACTAGTCCTATTAGAGTTGGAGCACTGGTATTTCAAAGGCGACTACGGTCCAGCATTGGCCAGTGACTTAACTGTACTGTCTTATATAAGTTGGACTGCAAGACACACATCAAAGCGATAGATGGGAGGTCGTTAGATGAATATTAACCTCAACGACCTTTTATATCTGATATTCGGTATAGTATCCGCTTACTTTACTTTTAAGCTCAACTCTAAGAAAAGTGACCGTGATTACATCATGGAGCAAAATAAGCGACTGAATAACGAGAATAAGGAATTAGTAAGAGAAAACAAAAGATTGAATGAAAGATTAAGAGAGGAAATTAATGATGAAACCAAACACTAGAATTTTGGACTATGTAACATTGGTACAAGATGGCGTTTTGACTTTGGACGATGTCCCTCAAGATATCAAAAAGGAAGTCACTAAACTATTACGTTACTTATCTGGCGTAACCGATGATGGTATGGTTAAGGACAACACCACACCTTCTGATAATGAAGGCAATGAAATTAAGGTTCCAGTTCCTGGTACTTTACTTACCAAGAAAGCTGGTGAATAGTGATGTCATTGGATCAAATTTCTAATTATGTTGCTATTATCTGCTTGATCATTGTTGCTATTGCAACTGGTGTTGATACTGCTTTGAGTTTTTACATTAAGAAGGCAGCAGAACTTAAGAAGCCAGTACCACAACAAGTGATGACCATTGATGAAATTGCTAAGTTTGTTGTAAGTGAAGCTGCTACTTTAGATGTATCTGGCGCTGAAAAGAAAATCCGTGCTGTTAAAGCATTGATTGATCAAGCCAATGCAGAAGGCAAAAAGGTTACTGAACCCGTAGCTCGCGGTGCTGTTCAACATGCTTATGATCAAAGAGAAGCTAATGTTTCAACTGCACCTGCTGCTGATGAACAACCAGCACAGCAAATTGGTTTCTTAGACACTGGAGATGATCATAATGGATCGTCACAAGCCTAAAACTTATAACGAGCTGATTTTCGAATCTTTTGAAGATCATTCGAAAGATTATCAAAAGAAAGGCAGTGAAAATGATGTCAAGCTTGAACGTGCAAAAGAGAAGCTATGGCGTGGACCTAGCCAACTGGCAAGACTCAACAGTAAATTATCCAAACATTAAATTTGCACTTGTAAAAGTCACTGAAGGCACAAACTATGTCAATCCAAAAGCAGCTGCTCAAATCAAGAGCGCTAAGAATCACGGTTTGCTAACTGGTGCGTACTTCTATGCTAATCACTCAGATTCTGTTACTAAAGCCAAAGCCGAAGCGAGATTTGCTGTAGCAAAAGCCAAAAGTCTAGGTGTGCCGCTTGGATCTTATTTAGCAGACGATTTTGAAAATGGCGATGGCAATAGTATTTATGGTTATGCTAGTTTAAATACTGATGCAGTTTTAGCAGCTATGGCCGTTATCAAGGAATCTGGATACAAGCCTTTGGTTTATGCCAGTGCATCTGTTTTCAGAAACAATCTTAATATTTCAAGAATCATTAAGAACTATGGAACATGCTTATGGGTAGCATCTTATAAGGTAAGCGGTCGGCAAGATTATGCTGACTTCAACTATTTTCCTTCAATGGATGGTGTAGCAATTTGGCAATTTGCTAATGCTTACCACGGATATAATGTTGATGGTAATATCAACTTGATCGATTTAAAGATCATTTCGAACAATCATCAAGCTAAAAAGACTGAAAAAGCGGCAGAATCGCTCTCTCAGCATCCGGTCGTACTTTGGAACGTCGGTGCAGTTGCCATTGTGTCAAATTCGAAAGGTGCATATGTTTATACTGATTCCAAGCTGACAAAGCGTGAAAGTGATAAGTTAAAACCACAAGGATCACTTTGGCAAGTCTTTGGAATCAAAGACGGTGCAATTCAAGTTGGTAAAAATCAATACATGGATGGCAGAGCGGTTTACATAAAAGCAAATCCAATTGCTTATAATTCTGACAAGCACGCTGTTGCAAAAATCGTCTATGATCACACGCATGCGCTCGATGCTCCTGATGCAAATGCAAGCAAGGTCTATCCTTTAAAGCAAGGAACTAAGATCGAAGTGCAAGGACGCGTAGGGAGATTCTTACGGATTAAAGATAAGTACAAAGGCAAGACGGTCTTCGTTACTGGAAACCATGCCTATATTGTTTTATAACCAACATATGAATAAAAAGAGAGGAAGCGAAAAACCAACCTCTCTAAATCTATCAAGAAAGCCACTCTAGGAAGTTATTCCTAGGGTGGCTTTTTTGCTTTTGTATGATATAATTTTAGTACCCTCTATATAGGGATTAAATTACATCGCATCAAGCTTTTATAGCTTGATTAACTCATTCACTGCCCTGCGAAGCTATACGCAGGGTTTTCTATTTAGATTAAAAGTGTATAATAAAAGCAAAGATGATAGATGTTCCGTATGAAATTCATCATGACTTATAAGTAAAAAAAGAGCTCACAAATTGGAAAAATTAACTCCAATTTGTGAGTTCTTTATTTTTTTGCCCCTATTTTGCCCCTTAAGCTAATTTGCTGGTGGGGAGGAGACTTATATATCAAGGGATTTGGCCCATTTTATTAAACAATCTCTTGCTCCTTGAAGCGACCGTATACCTTTTCAACTTCACTTACGCTCATGA
>CAMFQH010000213.1:0-2989 GCA_945980025.1 uncultured Lactobacillus sp. | reverse complement strand
TTTCTCCCATATACCGTTGGTACTTATCATTATTGATTGTAATATCTCCAATATATCTTTTGCCAGTATTATTTTTCTTAATTACCGGTACCGGATGTAATCTCGAATCTTCACATCTCACTACATATTCAGCTGGATCAGGCCGCTGATTATGTTTTCCTAATACATAATCATATAAATCTTTATCTCCATTTTCGCATTTTTTTGTATGAAGTAATATTTGTTTTTTATTTTTATAAGTATCTATTTGCTTTAACGAATCTTCACTAATTCCCCCATCCCCGACATAAACTAAATCTACTCCCATATTTTGTAATTCTAAAATACTAGCTAACGGACTATAATACCGCTGCTTTTCAAGAGTTGGCAGTCCCTCGTATAAAGGACCTCTTAAATTTTCATCCCCAGCAAAAAATGCCTGAGTAGTAAAGCCATATTTTTTAAACATACGAACTTGCTGCTCTAAAAACTGCTGACTAATTCCTGTATCAGGAGAAGGGTAAAAATTGAACCATGCTTGCACGTTTTCTCTTTTTACATTTAACAAAAGCAATTCTTTTAACTCTTCTTCACTAAAAGTACTAGCATTTATCCCAATTTCTATTAAGTTAGACAACTCAGCAATTTTTTTAATTGGCAATTTATCATCTATTCGCAAACCAGTTATACCGGCTTTCTTCAAGTTAGGGATTGTATCCATTGATATTTTTAATTTTTTCAAACTACTTTGATCAATATCAACCATTACACTAAGATTCTGTTCTTTTGCTATTTTTCCTAATTCTTGTAGATTTTGTTTATAGCTAGTTATATCTTCTTCGGGAATATGAATCGACGTAAAGATTCCTTCAAAGCCATTATCCTTCATTTTCCTAATATATTCTCGAGTCTCAGCATCAATTTTTTTATTTAAATATACAGAAAAGCCTAACATTTATTCACTCTTTCCAAAAGAAGGCCAAAAAGCATATTACTTTTTGACCTCCTTCTTTAATAATTATTAACTACCGAACTAATATTACCGTTACATTCTTTCAAAATATCCATTGCTTTTTCTTTATCAACACCTGTTTTCAACATAGTAATAGCAACTGCAACGTTCATATCTGCTTTTTCTAATGTATCGCTTGCTACTGACTCTGAAACACCTGTCGCAACTTCTATAATTCTACATGCTCGATCTACTAGCTTAGAATTTGTTGGCATAACATCTACCATTACGTTTTCATAAACCTTACCTTGTTTGATCATAACGCCTGTTGATATCATATTCAGAATCATTTTTTGAGCTGTACCAGCCTTCATTCTTGTTGACCCAGTTATTACTTCCGGACCTACTACAGCTTCAATTGCTATATCAGCATATTTTCCAATTTCTGATTTTTTTACACATGCTATTGAAATAGTAAGAGCTTTTACCTGATTTGCATATTTCAAACATCCTATTACATAAGGTGTACGTCCACTAGCTGCAAGCCCAATTACAATATCTTTCTCATTTAATTTAAGGTCCTTTAAATCTTTCTCTCCTAGTTGTGGATCGTCCTCGGCACCTTCTACAGCGCGGAACATAGCACTTTGGCCACCGGCAATTAATCCAATCGCTCTTTCAGGATTGATTCTATAAGTGGGAACTAATTCAACTGCATCTAATATTCCTAATCTTCCGCTAGTTCCTGCTCCAACATAAATTAATCTCCCACCCTCTCTATATCTTTTTGATGCATATTCAATGGCTTTGGCAATTTCTTTATCTTGAGTACCAACTGCATCTGCGATTTTTTTATCTTCTTGGTTTATTATTTTAACTATTTCAAGAGGAGTGGCGCTATCAATGTGTAGAGACTTTGGATTTCGTTGTTCCGTTGTTAAATCTTTAATATTCATTTTTATCCTCACTTACTAGTTATCTTTAATACGGGCATATCGGCCTTAACGGTACCTGTAGCAATTAGCTTAAAATTAGAAACATCATCCATGTTAGTAATAGTCATAATTACGATTGGATCCTTTCCAGCTTCTTTTATTTTTCCAATATCCATTTGTGCAACAGGTTGTCCGGCTTTTACTATGTCATTTTCTTTTACTTTGATATCAAAAGGACGGCCCTTTAGTTCTACAGTATCCAAACCCATATGCAATAAGATCTCCAAATTTCCTTTAGTTGATTTTAAAGTTAAGGCATGTTTTGTAGACATTACACTAACTACCTTCCCATCAACAGGAGCAACAATTTTCCCATCTTTTGGAATAATAGCAAATCCTTCTCCAAGCATTTTTTGTGAAAATACTTGGTCTTCAACTTCATCTAATTCTTCAATTTGTCCGTCTACTGGAGCAACAATTTCTTGCGTTGTTAATTTAAGGCTATCTTTTCTCTCATTTTCATCTGAAGCGGACATATTCAAATTATATGCTTGCTTCTCAGCTTCTCTTCGTTCTTTAACTTCAGCATCGGCTTCATCTGCAGGAAGCATAGCTTCTTTAGGAACACCCCAGAAGTAAGTAGCAATAAAACCACCAACATAAGAAGCTAACAAACCTAATATATAAGCCCACCACATGTTATGAGCAATTAATGGAATCAAGGCTACACCTGAAGGCCCGATAGCTATTGAGCCAACTTGACCAAAAGCAGCAACTACAGCACCACCAATACCACCACCAACACAAGCAGTAATAAATGGACGTCCTAATGGTAATGTAACACCATAGATTAATGGCTCTCCGACGCCTAAGATACCAACTGGTAAGGCACCTTTAATCATATTTACTAATTGTTTATTTTTACGACACTTTACCCATAAAGCAATTGCAGCTCCTACTTGACCACCTCCGGCCATAGCTAAGATAGGGAGAAGAGGAGTAAATCCAAGTTTTTGAATCATTTCTAGATGGATAGGGGTTAAAATTTGATGTAAACCTAGCATTACCATAGGAAGGAAGAATAATCCTAAAATAAATCCTGAGATTGGTCCACCAACTTTTA
>CAMFQH010000212.1:0-2996 GCA_945980025.1 uncultured Lactobacillus sp. | reverse complement strand
CACTAACATTAACAGATGTTACACTCTCCACGTTTTCAGGTCATAATCTTAACAGATATTGACCTAGTATTATAGCTGTGTTTAAATAGGAAGTTAAGATGGTTCAAAAACATAGTTCAATAAGTGGGAGACGTTATTATGAAATTTGGTTACGCGCGAGTAAGTGGTTTGTCTCAGGATCTTGCACAACAAAAAGAACAGTTAGTAAAAAATGGTGTTGATGAGGATAATATCTATGCTGAAAAATTTACTGGAACCACTGAGCAACGGCCAAAATGGCAAAAGCTTAATAAGCAACTTCGAAAAGACGATGAAGTTGTTTTCACTAAGGTGGACCGTATTGGTCGTAGCGTTAAGGTTGCCGTTGATATTGTTAATGACTTACTTGATAAGGGTGTTAAAGTTTATATCATTCAGCTAAATGGTTACGTCAACAAACAGGACGCAATGGGAAAAATGCTCTTTAACTTTCTCACTATCATGGCTGAATTTGAACACGATATGATTGTAGACCGTCTAGCTCAGGGCAAGGCTTATGCTAAAGCTCACAACCCTAACTATCATGAAGGACGTCCTAAAAGGCGCATTACAAATCGCTATAGAAAAATTTACGAACTAAGTAAGGAGCATTCCATTAAAGAAACGGCTGAGATATCTGGTGTGAGTGAAAGCACGGTTAAAAGGATTCGGAAGCAGATTCGTGACGAGCAACAATAATATACTATGTATGGTTTAAACAGTATATTATTCCTGTTATTGAAACTAGATTAGCAGGGTTCAAAAACGACCATCAATATTTGAAAATAAATAATTTAGATTACCATCAGTAAATTGAAAGGCGGTAATCTTATGACGCGTAACAGTTTTATTAATACCTATAAGAGATTAAATACGGGCTTAGAGTGCAAGCCGGATAGATTCTACTTTCCGTACTTTGGAAAAAGTGTCAACAATTTGACAACTTTGCGCACCTGGTTAATTCCTCAATTAAAGCCAGGAGATGTGTTGATGGTCTCTGACTTAGCTCAACTTGGTAATTCTGTTTCTGATGTCTTACATATCATTCTGCCTTTACTAAAAAACAATATCCGAATCAACATCAGCAATATTGGCATGATTGACAATACTGATCGTGGGTATTGGATAACTAAGACTCTATTGGCGGTAGCAAGACAAGAGAAGGATATTCGCCGGTTTCAGATGGTCCAAAAAGCAAAGGACGATAAAAGAAAAATAAGGGTGGTCGACCAAGAAGAACGTTAACGCCTAAATATAAAGCGGCTTTAACTTACATGAAAACTCACACTTATCAGGAAACAGTCAATAAATTTCATGTTTCGAAATCAACTTTAAAGCGAAAAAAACAGTTCGGAGTAAGTATAAAAAATTAAAAATACTGAAAAGTAGCCCCTACTTAGTTATTTGGTCAAGTAGGAGCTACTTTCTTTAGTGTTCTTAAAGGGTCATTTATTAGAAATACCCCCAGAGTTGATTTCCAACTCTGGGGGTACACGTCAGAGGCTCAGCGTTTTTTTAAATCTGTGACCAGACGTCCGCTCCCAAAGTAGGGAAGAGAGGTACGATGCGACCTAGTTGTTCAGCTGTATATTGAAACTCAATTGCTGGTAATAAAACGTTAATTGCATCGGCAGCATGTTCACTAACTTCAGCTGCTCCTACAAGATGATGGTCTTGATCGTAAATCAAGGTGTTATCACCTATTGTTTCCTTATCAACTTGGCGGAACCATTCGTCAGGAAGATGATTAGTTTTAATGGTGTAATCAGGATTTTGTTGAGCTTCTTCGACGCTCATACCAACCTGTGCGATTTGTGGTGAGGTAAAGACAATGGTTGGAATGGGCGGATAGTTGATTGCGTCAGTAGTCTTTCCTGTGAAAAGTTGGGTTAAATAATTAGATTCAAAGATCGCAGTCGGGGTGAGCTTAGGCTGTTCTTTATCAATCACATCACCAGAAGCATAGATGTTATCAATGTTAGTTTGAAGATGATCGTTAACTTCGATCCCGTTAGCATTGTAACTAACGCCTACTTCGTCTAATCCGATGTTTTCGATGTTAGGAATTCGTCCGGTAGCATCCAAAATCCAGTCGGTGGTGAGGGTTTCGTGATCGTTATAAGACACGGTAAAATGAGAACCGTCTTCCTCAAAACGATCCACCTGAGCGTTGTAAATGAACTTCACCCCTCGTTTTTCGAGGTCGGCAATGACTTGTTTTACGTAATCTTGATTAAATTTGCGCAACGCCCGATTATGGCGTAAAAGTACAGTGACGTTCGCGCCGGCAGCATTGGCAATCGTGGCAAATTCCATGCCGATATAGCCCGCGCCAATAATTACGATATTTTCAGGAAGCTGTTTGAGGTTCATAAAATCGGTACTGTCATGCGTAAGTTCTGAGCCCATAACATCTAAATGGTGGGGACGTAGCCCCGTTGCAATCACGATTTTGTCAGCGGTGTAGCGCTGTTGATCCACTTCGATGGTGTGAGCATCAACAAATTTTCCACGACCGTGAATAATTTCGATGTCAACAGAGTCGAGTAAACCAGTAATCATGTCCGGCAAGCCGTCGATGACTTCGTGTTCATGTTCTACATTGGCAGTCCAATCCAGCTTTAAGTCACCATTTACAATGCCATCAAGGCGTTCTTGGTGGCGTAAAAGTTGAACCGGGTTGTCCAGCGTAATTTTCGCGTTGCATCCACGGTTTGGACAAGTTCCCCCGATTTTGTCCGCTTCGATAATGGCGACTTTTTTACCACTCTTAGCTAGTGGAACCGCCCCGTCGAAGGCACCATGCCCCGCGCCTAAGTACAAAACATCAAATTGATAACTTTCAGTCATTTAATTACCTCCATCCTAAATTTAGGTGAATAAATAATTACCATTGTTAGCACGAGTATAGCAGAGGATAGGTGCGAGTTGCAAGCGATTACAACTGAAGAGAACAAAAAGCAATCCTTAACTTTAAA
>CAMFQH010000211.1:0-3002 GCA_945980025.1 uncultured Lactobacillus sp. | reverse complement strand
GTGATCCGTATTTCAACGGACTAGATGTAATATCATGCCCGACACACATAAAAAAGGGGAAGCAATACATTGCTTCCCCTTTTACGTGCGAATTCATATTAATATTTCAAGAGAGATACGAAAAAATTAAGCTTCAATACCCTTTCCAGTGTATGTTTCTTTCATTAGATTCTTAATTTCACTAATCAATAACGCAGAAGGATTTGTTACAACGTTTTGGTCGCCATAGGCTTCAACAGCCATGTTTTCTACCTTATTATTAAAATCAGCTTCACTAATTCCATTAGCTTTAAGGCTTAACTTCATCCCAACAGCATGTCCTAATTCAACAACTTTCTTGATTAAAGCATCAATTAGTTCTTGGTCGCTATTTTCTTTTAGTCCCAGACTACGTGCAATTTCTGCATAATCTTTATCAGCTCTAAAAATTGAATAATGTGGGCGCATTGCAAGCTTTCTAGGCTTTTTAGAATTGAATCTAATCACATATGGCATTGCAATAGCATCACTTAAGCCACTTGGAATACCAAACTCAGATGATTCTGTATGAGCAATTGCATGTCCTACACCTAAGAATGCATTTGCATATGCCATACCAGCTAAAGTAGCTGCATTATGCATTCTGCTTCTAGCATTTTGATCACCATTATATGATTTTTCTAAGTTTTCAAAAATCAACTTGATAGCTTCCATCGACCAGCCACGAGTAAAATCAGTAGCCATAGTCGAAACATAACTTTCTACTGCATGAGCTAATGCTTCAAAACCAGAGCGAGCAATCAATTCCTTTGGCATAGTTTCTACAAATTGATCGTCAACAATGGCAACATCAGGATTTAAAGAATAATCACAAAGAGTGTGTTTAATTCCGGTCTTTGCATCTTTAATAATTGAAAATGGTGATACTTCTGAACCAGTTCCTGAAGTAGTTGGAATACATACTAATTGGATAGCATTATATTTTGGAAATCTTACTGTTCTTTTTCTAATATCTAAAAATTTTGAATAAGCATCTTCAAAACTCATATCTGGATTTTCGTAGAATAATCGCATTGCCTTAGCAGCATCCATTACAGATCCACCACCAATAGCAATCACGACATCCGGCTTAAAGATATTCATTCGGTGAACACCGTCAGCAATTATATCAGTATCCGGATCCTTAGTTACTGCTTGAAAGACTTCATAGCTCTTTTTACCACGACGTTGACTAATAATATCAGTAATTTCATTAATGTATTTGCTGGCTACACCTTCATCAGTCACAATGAAGAATCTTTCAACATCAGGCATGTGCTTTAAATAATTTGCTGCATTATGTTCAAAATATGTCTTCTTTGGAACCTTGATCCATTGCATATTATCACGACGTTTTGCAACTGTCTTAATGTTAAGCAGGTCTCTAGCACCAATATTATGTGAAAAAGTATTAGCACCATATGAACCGGTCCCTAAAGTAAGGGAAGGAAGCATATTGTTGTACAAGTCACCAACACCACCAACTGAAGCTGGAGAGTTAACCAAAATACGGCATGCATCCATTTTCATTGAAAACTCATCAATTACTTTTTCATCTTGAGAATGAACCCCCGCAGTATGGCCGCGTCCACCATAATTTAGAAGGTCGGTACAAATCTTATAGGCATCTTCATGACCCTTAGCTTTATACATGGTAAATACAGGAGAAAGCTTTTCAGCAGATAAAGGATACTTTTTACCCACACCCTTGTATTCGGCAATAATTACCTTAGTATCTTCTGGTACATCTACTCCACATAATTTTGCAATTTGATAAGCCGAACGACCAGCAACTGGACCAGCAACAGTTCCTCTCTTAGGATCAATGAATTTTTCTTCGAACTTCTTAATTTCATCTGGTTTTAAGAAATAACAATTCCAAGACTTAAATTCATCTTTTACTTCGTTATAGATATCCTCATCAACTACTACAGAATTTTCGGAGGAACAAATCATACCATTATCAAAAGTCTTGGAGAGAACAATATCGTAAACGGATTCTGGAATATTGGCGGTCTTTTCAATATATGAGGGACCATTACCTGGACCAACACCGATTGCAGGCTTACCAGATGAATAAGCAGCCTTAACCATTCCAGGACCACCAGTAGCTAAAATTGTTTGAACATTTGGATGATTCATTAATGTACTAGTTGCTTCAAGACTTGGATATTCAATCCATTGAATTGCGTCTTTAGGAGCACCAGCTTTAATTGCTGCTTCTCGAATAATTTCACCAGTTTTTACACAACTCTTTTGTGCTTGTGGGTGGAAGCCAAAAATAATAGCATTTCTAGTTTTTAAAGCAAGCATAGCTTTAAAAATTACAGTTGAGGTTGGGTTAGTAACGGGAGTTACTCCAGCAATTACGCCTTTAGGTTCTGCAATTTTAACTAATTGTTTTTCTTTATCTTCTTCAATAACACCAACAGTTTTTTCATGACGAAGACTATTCCAAATGTTTTCACTGGCAAACATATTTTTAATAGTCTTATCTTCTACTACTCCACGACCAGTTTCTTCAACAGCCATTTTTGCAAGTAAATAACTATTCTGTTCCCCTGCACTTGCGATAGCTTCACAAATTTTATCAACTTGTTCTTGATCAAAATTGGCCATCTCATCTAAAGCAACATGGGCTTTTTCTACATAGCCATCAATCATTTTATTTACATCAATTGCTTTTTCTTCTTTTGTCGCCTTTTTATCTTGCACCATTTAATTGGGCCTCCTACTCGGAAATCTAGGCATATTTTTTTGAACAATGACAGTATAGTCCTTATATCCAACACTTGTAAATGACTTTGTGCATCTTTTTACAAATTCACAATATGATAAAAAGTAAGAAATAATTGTTTTCAATAATGTTATCGGTTACATTTTTATAATATTGAAAAATATTTCACAAAAGTATCAAGTAATTTTTTTATTCATAATCTTATAAAAAATCTTAAACACTATACGTTTTATCAGTTATTATAGAT
>CAMFQH010000210.1:0-3007 GCA_945980025.1 uncultured Lactobacillus sp. | reverse complement strand
CGTAAGGTTCTGGGAACTTAGCATTAGCCAGTGCATCCTTAGCTTCCTGTTCTGTAAAGTCTAAGTAAGTGGTAAGAATACGAATAGTAGATGTATCTTCAATCTGCTGATTTAAGCGATCAATCAAGTTAATGATGTATTCATTCGAGTAATCGTCGTGCATATTTTTCTCCTTTGAAACTAACGTTCTTTTTGAACTGATAATTAAAGCCTGTTTACCTGAAAGAGTAGGCAGGCTTTTTTTGATTTATAAATAATTACCTGATATGATCAGCTTAAGAAACATATCAATAAAGGTGACAATATTATGATTAAACAATACTTACACACACTTTTTTTAAAACTAGCTGATAAGACTAGACTGAACGACCACACTCATGAGCCACCACTAGTCAAAATCTCTGATTTGGAATTAAATTATCCGTTATATAAGAAAGCTATGGATGATTTATTCGTTCAATTGTCTCAGCATCAGGTGGAAGAAATTTTAATACAGTATAATTCAAGCGATCGAAGAACTCTTTCGGAGTCTGTAATTGAAAACTCTTGTCAAAACTCTTCTTTGAATTGTAAAAACGCAGACAAATAGTATTATTTTCTTGCAAACAATCAGGTGAAACACAAAAGTGAATATCTTTTGTGTCCTGTGCTTCAATTTTTAATGGACGTTTAAGTTCGCCAAATTGATTGAATTTTAGCAATTCAGTTTCACCTATATTTTCGTTTCTTATTTTTAAGCCACAGAGGTAATATTTCCGATTCAGTAGTGGAACCCAACTTTTATCTTTTGGATACCATGCTTGTATGTTGCGAATCGTATAAGGAGAATTACCTGTATTTGAAATTTCTAAGTTTAAAGATAAGTGCGGGCCACCGAATTGATTAGGGCAAAGCTTTTCATCGACTATCAAATTAGGATAATCTTTTCTGCTTGAATCAATTACTACTCTAGGCTTCTGACTATAGTAGGTGCAGAACTGCCATATTAGGCTTGCCACACCAGGAATTGCACCGATTATTGCTGCAACAATATCAATATTCAAATTATTCTCCTTAGCCACCTTCGGGTGGCTTTTTTTATTTACTCAGGGTAGTTGAACTAGGGTGAAGGGTAGCATATTGAAGTGAATCTAAGCCCATAGGCATTACATATAGAGGATCAACTGCTCTGCTATTGCTTGTAAATTGAAGTGGCACTGCAATCTTTACTGACTTGCCATGACCAAGTTTTTTATCACCAGCGTTAATTAAACTATCCCATTGACTGCCAGATGGAAAATCATCTGAAGAGAACAAGATGTTGGATTGCTTAAGCTTTGTCTTCTTTGGATTTACAGAACAGAAGGCAAGACTTGAAGTAAACCATTCAGAAGGAGTGATAGTACGTGAGCTATTGTTAGTGACAGTTGCCGTAACTACTGTAAATATTCCATCATCGGTTTTTACGTTAGTCGCATTGCTGATTGATGCCTTAACACCTTTGGTGTCTCGATAAGTAGTACCGCTTAAGTATGCCTTGAATCTCTTAGGCTTGGTATTAAGCGTAAACCATGAGTAATCATTGTGTTTCTTCATGATTGCATATTGGCCACTGTGACCAGGTACTTCCATGTACCAATCGAAATTAGTACCAGTTTGATTAACATAAACAACATCACCAGGCATAACATACATCCAAGGACCTAGTGTGCTTTTATATAGTGGGATACGTGTATGAACCTTTCTTACATAAGTTTTCTTTGTGATCTTAACTTTACGAAAACTCGCTTGATTTACCGCTTTTTTCTTGCTGATGGCTTGAACTTGTTGAGCAGGTCGAACCATGTTAGCAGTTGATACAACTCCCGCAGTCAATGCAACAGAAACTGCTGCTACTGCTAAAAATCTATGTTTCATAATTCTTTACCTCCAAAAATCACTTTAGTAAAAACTAATAATGCATCTGCAAGCTTTATGCTTCTTTTTGAATTTTCTTAATTCAGGAGCATCTACCATAGAAAATACTTTATTTTCTTTAGCTCGGCATGCATCGCAAACTCTTTTGTCATCCATCGTATGCCAAACTATTTTTGTAAAGCCAGCACTTTTCCCATGTCGTATATCTCTGTCAAAGCATTTTAGATCTACAACTGTCTCACGTTCAATTTCGAGATTTTTCTGTAAATTTGCTACTTGGTCATCTATTTCTTTGCTGCTACTGTCAAACTGATCATAGTTTTTAAAAATAGATTTATCGGCACTTTTATGTTCTTTAGCAAATGCTTTTGCCTGGTCTCTTTGAGCTTCAATAGATTCAATTTTGGACTTATCCCAATTTAAATCACGAGCATAATAATAGTAAGTTCTAAGAACTCGCATTTTATCTTTATATCTTTGCTGGTAGGAATATATCTTATTCAATCCAAGTAATGCCAGCTCAGAGTGATATACAACTTTCAGCCATTCTTTTTCAGCATTTTTCCAATCACCTTGAGCAAAATAGTACAAACCTTTTTGCTCAACTTCTGCTGAAACAATATAAAAGATGCGTTTGTTAACTTCACCGCTAAAATCACCAAAAGAGCCATAAAATTTTGCTGCTTTAGCGGGAATTTTAGAGAGTTCATGCTTATTTTCTTTAATATTATCTTTTATGTATTTTTCTCTATCCTTAATATTCTGTATGTCCTCATTTGAGAGCATAGGGTAGCCGGTCTCTGAATTAATCAAATCAGTCTTTTTTTCAATTACTGCGTTTAAACCTGCCATTTTTATTCCTCCCAAATATTTAAAACTAAGCTATTTCTTTTAATAAATAATAAACATGCTTAGGGATGCCAAAAGCTTGTGCAAATTTGTAGTAAGTGTCAAAGCGGTAGTCATTTTCCTTACAGTATTTTTGCAAAAGCTTAATAGCAAATATATTTGCACTGGCTTCACCACTGTTAGCAGTACCGTCATTTAAGTTGTAATAGTGCTGATCTTCATGTAATACATGAGCTATTTCATGTGCAAGTTGAAAAGGAAT
>CAMFQH010000209.1:0-3015 GCA_945980025.1 uncultured Lactobacillus sp. | reverse complement strand
AAATTCTTATCTTCATATTTTGCTAAAGCATCAACCTCTGGCTTATCAATTGAAAATCCAGAGACAGAGTAGCCATGATTTTTAACGTTTAAGGCAAGGTTTTTCCCCATAACGGACAAGCCAATAACCCCAAATTGTTGCATATTTTTGCCTCCACATATTTAATAAAATTCGTTCATCTACTAGTATACTTTTTTATTATGAATTTCGCACAATTTTGCTTACTTTTTATTAAAAAAATAAAGAGTCCAGCTATGTGAACTCTTTATTTAACTATTTCCTAGGAAATTAATGGCGTGATGCGCCTGATGAAGCATCTTCTTTAGCTTCAACTGGCTCTGCTTCAGTATGTTCAGATGCACCAGATGCAGCATCTGCCTCAACTCCATACTTACCAGCAAAGTAACTAAATGGCTTCAAAGCTTGAGCATCATATTTAGCAACGAAAGCTGGATCGTCTAAAGTATTTAATTCAGTTGAATATGGCATGTCATGAGTAATCTTACAGTCGATCAAAACTGGACCTTCCATTTGTTGAGCTGCAGCGACTGCGTCTTCAAATTCTCTCTTAGTACGAACAGTAAAGCCTTTTACATTCATACCTTCAGCAGACATAGCCCAATCATTATCAGGAAGTTTTACACCAGATAATGGTTGATGAGACTCATCGACTTGTTCCGCTTCAATATAACCCAAAGTTTCATTTGTGAAGACCACATTAATAATATGCATATTGTAGCGTGCTTGGGTTAAAAGCTCTTGGTTCATCATGGCAAAGCCACCATCACCAGCTAAGTTCCAAACCTCACGCTTTGGATAAATAGTAGCAGCGGCTAAAGCAGCTGGAGCACCATACCCCATAGTTGCATATAAGCCGGAGGTAGTCCATTTCTGATCATCATGTAGGTGCATCAAGCGATCAAAGTTAATATTTACATTACCTACATCTACTGCAAATACGGCATCATTAGCAGCCTTTTTATTGATTACATCAAAAATTGGTTCTACTCTCATTGGGATTTCGTCTGAATCATTAAAGCTCTCAAGCCAAGCTTCCCAGTTTTCACGATCAGCAAGAGCAGCCTTGTATAATGGAGATTCTGCACGCCCTTCACCAGCCTCAATTAAGGCACCTAAAGTTTTCTTGGAGTCAGCTAACATTGGAACAGTTACAGCATGACGCTTACCCAATCTTTCTGAATTAATATCAATTTGAATTACTTTTGCCTTAGGATTGAAGAAGAAGATAGAGAATGGTGAATTGTTACCAACCCAAACTACTAAATCAGCATGAGTTTGAATGTCATTACTTGGCTTAGCACCCACACGACCAATTGAACCCATATATGCTGGGAACTCATCCTCAACAATTCCTTTTCCTAAAACTGATGAGACTAGTGGCATCTTAAATTTATCAGAAAATTCCTTTAACTCCGCACTAGCATCTTGGGCACCATGACCAAAGTAAACAATTGGATTTTTAGCTTCTTTAATTAATTCAAGAGCTTTATCAATTTGTTCCTTGCGTGGTGCTGGGAAATTAGGAACGATCTTGTGCGCTGCAGCATTATTGCGGAAGTTGTCTTCAATCTTATCCCAACCAAAATCTTTCGGTAAGATTAAAACAGCTGGACCCTTCTTTTGATAAGCTTGACGAATTGCTTCATCCATTAAAACTGGAATAGCTTCCGCTGTCTTTGCTTGGTGATTCCAAACAGCGACTGGATCAAACCATGGCTTTTCATCAAAAGCTTGGAAGAAATCAATATCTTGACGACTTGTTGGAACATTAGCAACAATTGCAACCATTGGTGTCTTGTCATATTTTGCATCATAAAGTCCATTCATTAAGTGAACGGCACCAGGGCCTGCAGAACCAAAACAAACTCCTACTTTTCCACTAATTTTGTATTCTGCAGAAGCTGCTAAGGCACCAGCTTCTTCATGTCTTACTTCAATAAACTTTATCTTATCTCGCCAGTTATGAATTGCATTCATTGTTGAGTCAAATGAGCCGCCTGGAAAACCGTATATATGGTCAATACCCCAGTCATATAAGACTTGGAACATTGCATCTGAGCCACTAATCTTTGTCATAGTCTATAAGCATCTCCTTAATGTTTTTTCTTACACCTTGATTAAAGCACATTTGTAACATAATTGAAAGCGGTTGCTATAGGTACTAGGACTGTATTTGACTATTATCAAAAATAATTAATTCACAAACTATTTATTCTTCTTTTATAACTTATCATTACGCAGCAAATTTAAACTGTGATTAAGTGATCATACTCAACAAAAAAAGCAAAAAAATTTTTTATTTTTTTTGCTTTAAAACTAATTATTTATTTTTCACCTTTGCAATTCGGCCTTGTTGAATATATGCCGTTAATATTGCCAAATCAGCTGGATTTACACCAGAAATTCTTTCCGCTTGAGCAATTGACTCAGGACGAATCTTTTCAAATTTTTGACGCGCCTCAGTTGCCAAACTTGGAATTGCGTTGTAGTCAATATCTACTGGAATTTTCTTTGATTCAAGTCGATGCAAACGATCAACCAAGGTCTTTTCCTTCTTGATATAACCTTCATATTTCAATGCAATTTCAACTTGTTCTTTCACATAGCGATCAGTAGCTAAAGTTTCACCACTTAATCTTTCAACTGCGTCAAAAGTTACACGTGGTCGCTTCAAAAAGTCTGCGCCGCTAACTCCTGCATTCAAACGATCTTGCTTAACACTAGCTAAATATTCTTGAACCTCATCAGTAGGGTGAATGGTAACTTTCTTAATAGCTTCCATTGCCTGGGAAATAGCTTGCTTTTTATCTTGGAATTCCTTATAACGATCTTCTGAAATCAAGCCTAATTCATGACCTTTTTCAGTCAAACGCAAATCTGCATTATCGTGACGAAGAAGAAGACGATATTCTGCCCGGCTAGTTAGCAAACGATATGGTTCATTTGTTCCTTTAGTTACTAGGTCATCAATTAAGACCCCAATATATGCTTCAT
>CAMFQH010000208.1:0-3017 GCA_945980025.1 uncultured Lactobacillus sp. | reverse complement strand
TTGGGATCATTAGGTTATGCATTAGTTGATGCCAAATACGCAGATAAAGTTGTTCTTGTAACAGATACAATTGCTGATTATCCTAATACACCTGCATCAATCCAACAAACACAAGTAGATTACGTTGTAAAAATTGATAAAGTTGGGGATCCAGACCGTATTGGTAGTGGTGCAACACGTTTCACTAAGGATCCTAAGGAATTGAAGATTGCAAAGATGGTTAATGATGTAATTGTAAATTCTCCATACTTTAAAGAAGGTTTCTCATTCCAAACTGGTACTGGTGGAGCTGCTTTAGCTGTTACCCGTTTCCTTCGTCAAGCAATGATTGATAACAACATTACTGCTTCCTTTACTTGTGGTGGAACTACTTCGCCAATCGTTAAACTTTTAGAAGAAGGATTAGTAAAGAAAGTTATGGATGTTCAAGATTTTGATAAGGGTGCTGCTTCAAGTATGAAGAGCAATCCTGGTCAAATTGAAATTGACGGATCATGGTATGCTGATCCTGATAACAAGGGAGCAATGGTTGATCAACTGGACATTGCAATTCTTTCTGCTTTGGAAATCGATACTGATTTCAATGTTAATGTTTTAACTGGATCTAATGGTGAAATTCGTGGTGCTGTTGGTGGACACCAAGATGCTGGTACTGCAAAGATGACAATTATTTCTGCACCATTAACTCGTGGTCGGATTGCAACAATTGTACCAGCTGTTAATTCAGTAACTACCCCAGGTTCATCAATTGATGTTGTTGTTACTGAAGTAGGGGTTGCTGTAAATCCTGCACGTAAAGATTTAATTGAAGCATTCAAGAATGTGCCAAGTATTCCATTGATTTCAATTGAAGAATTACAACAACGTGCAGAAAAGATTGTTGGTAAGCCAGAAAAGATTGAATATACTGATCGAACAGTTGCACTTGTTGAATATCGTGATGGTACTTTAATTGATGAAATTAAACAAATTAAGGACTAATTACGAATAGAAATTGCGGTACTGGAATTTTCTAGTACCGTTTTTTATACCCATTATTGCTATAATTAATGTTAAAGTTTGATTTGAGGAGTTAGTATGCAAACTATTTTTGATCACGGTGAATACCAAGACATTCTTGCCGTTTTAAAAAATAAGGATGAGCGTGTAAAAATACAAAACCAGTTATTGAAAACTAATCCATCAATGACTGTTGTAGCAGCTAAATTGAATATTCCTGGTCCAATAAAGAATAATAAAAAGATAGAGTCATTTTTTATAGCTGGTCTCAATGAATTTGAAAAAATGTTATTAGATGCTGGAATTGTTTTTATTTCAAAAAAAGAGTGGCTGGATAAGAAAACGGGTCCAGAACGCTTCTATCTTGTTGATACGGGAGCAATTTTAGTAAAAGAGATTACAAGTCATTTCGAAGAATTGAAGCCAAGTTATCGTTTATTTGACTTAGATGTGCTGGCTAATGATAGTGGAACAATAAAATCACTATCAAGGTCAGATGTAAATCAACCTGCTAGAAAGTGTTTAATTTGTGGTCGCCCAGCTAAAGAATGTGGTCGCTCCCGTCGACATTCGGTTGAAGAGTTACAAGAAAAAGTTAGTCAGTTAGTTTGCGTAGAATTGGTATATCAAGAAAAAGAAAACATTGCAAATTGGTTAACTCAACTTGCACAGCGAGCTCTTTTATATGAAGTATCTGCTTGGCCTAAGCCCGGATTAGTGGATCCAGTTGAACATGGAGCACACTTAGATATGGATATATTTACGTTCATTAATAGTTCTATTAGTTTGCGTAACTATCTTCATCAAGCAGCATTGCTAGGAATAATGAGTCGTTCTGCTAATTTATCATTGATATTTGAAGAGTTACGTGAATATGGTAAAAAAGCTGAGAAAACAATGTTTGTTGCTACAAATAATGTTAATACTCATAAAGGGGCAGTTTTTTCATTGGGAGTATTTGTTGCGGCAACAGCCTACAGCTTACAGCATCTAAAACGATTTGATGCAAATGATATTAAAAACGTGATTAAAAAGATGTTAAAAAATTTGATTAATGATGATCTAAAACATCTTTCATCGAAAAAATTTTTAACTGCGGGTGAGAAACAATATTTAAAATACGGCCTTTCTGGTATTCGAGGGGAAGCACATGCTGGATACCCGACAGTTTTTAAGTATGGTTTACCAACCTTATTAACATCAAACTATAATTGGAATAGCCGAATTTTAATAACTTTTTTAGAACTAGCTTTACATATTGAAGACTCGACCTTAATTAAAAGAGCAGGAGATCCGGCTATTCAAGAATGGAAAAATAAAGAAATTCAAGAGTGTTTAAGACTAGGTGGAATAAATACTAAGACTGGACAACAAAAGCTAACTAAAATTGAAGAAAAATTCACTCAACAAAATTTAAGCCTTGGCGGCACTGCTGATTTATTAATAGTTACTATCTTTTTAGCTTTAGTGAAGGAAGGATTGCCTGATGGACTTCAAAACAAGTGATGGGATAAGAATTAATTACTATGTTTATGGCGCTGGAAAACCAGTTGTTTTAATTCATGGCTTTGGCGGCTACCAACAAATATGGTGTTTACAAATTAAAAACTTAATTCAGCAAGGTTATCAAGTAATTACGTATGATCAGCGAAATCATGGAGCATCAACTAGGGATGAGCAATTAGATTCCATTGAACTCTTAATAAAGGATTTATATGAACTATTAAATTATTTGAATGTTGCAAAGCCCTTTTTAATTGGGCATTCTATGGGTGCATCTGTAATATATGGATTCTTATCACTTTATACTGATTTTCCTTTAAGTGGTGTGATAGCGATTGATCAATCTCCCAAGATGCTTAATACAATTCAATGGCCTTATGGATATATGGATGTCACAAGGGCATCATATAAATTAAAATTAAAAGAGCATGGTAATGTTAGAGAGACATTAAATGGGGTGCCATCTCAAGTAATATCAAAATTAGAGCCAGAAAAAGAAATGTTTCCATTTATTA
>CAMFQH010000207.1:0-3024 GCA_945980025.1 uncultured Lactobacillus sp. | reverse complement strand
GATGGACTTTTTATTTTTCAAAAGTGTTCAACTTAATTTTACAATCGGCCAAATTCTAAATTATCATTTTTGGTCAAAACTCTTGCAATCTTTTCACAATAGGTTTCCAATCCAGGATAAAAATCATCACTTTGTGGATTTAATAAAATTAACTCTCTTTCCGTAATACGTTGTATACCTAGATAGTCATCATTTCTTCCTTTATATGTGCCTACCTTTACATGCCCTTGCAAACCTAAAGCATCAAAGAATCCCATAGTGTCAGCATACGAGCAGCCATGCGTTAAATTTGTATTTGAGCACCAAAATTCATAATTTTCATTTCTAAGTAAATCTTTAATACAAATTAAAAATAAAATCATTCCTGCGGATCTAACGCTTCTCATGTTTGAAAAATCAAGTAAAACTTTTTTACTCTTGAATTTTCTTATTTCAGAAATTTGTCTTAAAGCACTATCTCCAGTTAAACTTTCCATCATATATTTATCTGAATATTCTGCCATTTTAATATCTTCTTATCCACACCATTTCAGTATTATTTAAAGCTTACTATATAACTAAAATACGATCTTAGATTAAGCCAAGATCGCATTCTAAATTCACTGATTACTCTACTATTCATTTCTCCTAGCATTAAGGTCGCCCAGAGTATTAAAAATCTCGAACCACATATTATATAAGTTAAGACCTTCTGGATTTTTATCAAAATGAGCCATTACCACACCACCTGCATCTGTTATATGTGTACCTTTTTGCGAAGCAAAATAATTTAAGCAGTCTGGGCATGTAAAAACTCTTGCTGGTTCAACTGCATCACCAGTTTCATCATTAAAGACTAACTGAATGCTTGTTCCTTCTGGAAATACAGTTTTATACAAATCTTTACCACACATTGGGCAACGATAACCAGAATACCTAAAATTACCAAATTATTCAATTTCCGGAACGTCTACTAAACCTCCTGGAAAATTAAATTGGCTTAAATCATCCATTAGTAAGCACCAATCGGTATTCATCATAGCTTGACGATAAATAAAATTAATTGGAGTAAGTTGGGCTTGAGCAATATCATATGTTGATTGATACATCTTATCCTCCTATATCACAAATAATAACCTTATATTCATAATTTTAGTATCCTAGGCTTTTATGTAAAGCGCTTACATATAAAACAATTATTTTTTTTATATAAGTTTTAGGATTAACCAACTATACAATCATAATTAATATTTCGTACTGAAACAATAACGCAATAAAGATGCCAAAATCGCAGCCAGATGTAATAAAATATAATCTTAAAGAGAAGTTTTATTACTATAAATCATCAACATAAAAAAGAACTACTAAAAGACTTAAATAATTAAAAATCCTTAGTTGATTTAACAGCTAAGGATTAAAAAATTTGTATATTTCTTCTGTTCACTTAATAGGGGGGAATGTATTAGAATTCTCAACCAATATACTAATTTTCAATCAACATAAAAACCCATTCTATCCAAATGTTATTACTACACCTAATCCCACTAGGATCATTCCTACCGCAAAACTGAAGTAAAATATAATAAATTTTCGATTAAAACCATAGCTTCCCTTATTTGTATCGAATAATTTTTGCATTGCTAATACTAAAGTCATAATGAGAAAATACATTATAACCAAGTATACTCCTCCGATTATGAGAGTATAACCTATCGTAGACTTATGAGCTTTAGTTAAATTAGAAAAAAGATTACCTAGAGCCTGAACTGATCCCATCATTGCAAAAGACATTGCTGTAAAGATAGCAAGTATACCAACAAATTCTGAATAAATACTCGTTACTTTTGCTTTAGCACCATTAGCTACTTCTTCAGCATCATCAGCTAAATCCTTTGCATCTACTGCAACTTTATTAGCATTTTCAGCCATATCATTAATATATAACCGTTGATAGCAACTTAATCTAATATGTCTCTCTAATCTATTAATATTATTCTTCTGTGAGTTATCTAATGAAGTTAATTCCTTTTGTTGCCCACGCAATACTTCAAAAATATATGAATCTTTATGCTCTGTATTAGTTACTCCAAAGAAATCACTTATCTTATGAAATTTTTTTGAATCTAAATGATAAACTACTTGACTAATTTCAGGATAAGCCCTGCATATCTTTTCACTTGAACTAATAACAATTAATAGTTCAATTAGATTCTTTCCATTGTTATTAGGCTCATCAAATGAGATACATTCATCCAAAAACGCATTGATGATTAATTCATTTCTATTTTGTTTATTATTACTCATCTCAAACCTAATTAATAATTTTTAGATATCTCATACTCATTATCAAGATAACATTGCTTTATTTCTTCATCGGTATAATCACCAGCAGAGTGATTCATAATCTCTTGTTTATGACCCTTCCAACTTACTTCACTATGTGTCATTTGAACTAATGTCCAAACCTTAATATGAAGAATATTTAAAATGAATTTTTTGATTTCGTTAAAAGCTTGTGTATTTCCTATTTTTTCAGCATCTATAGACGAAGAATGATTAATAATTATTTTACCATTCTCGTCCCAGCCAATATCCAAAGCTGTACTTTCAATAAAAGATGATCCATTATCTCTAAAAGCATGGTAAACATCTTGTTGAACTGGACCATATTGCCATTTAGAAAATTTACCATTTATTAAACTTGATTGATATTCTGCAAGTGAAAAGCCTTGTACAAAAAATAAAATTTTTTGTAATTGTAAATTGGTTACAGGAAGATTATGTTTATTAGCTAATTCAATTATAAAATTAGCAACAGAAATTGGTGATTGTGCATTTATTTCTTTCATTATTAATCGACCTCCTGTGAAACATCTTTACATGAACATGCTATCATATAAAATATTTGGCTACAACTACCAGATATGTAGCCTTCTTTAAGTATGAAACACTACATTTGCTATTAAAAAAGAGTATATGTATTTATTTGTATGGCCGATTGTAAAATTAAATTGAACACTTGATAGAAAATAAAAAGTCCATTTG
>CAMFQH010000206.1:0-3033 GCA_945980025.1 uncultured Lactobacillus sp. | reverse complement strand
AAATTGCAACAAGGTGAGAAGTTGTTGTCGAAGTTATAAGAAATAATTTCAGAAACATTATGATTTATATGTCATAATATAAGTACTTAGGACACACTTATGTGATCCTCATATATTTATTACGAGTGCATTAAGCACCAAGACCTCGTCGGTTAACTCGATGAGGTCTTTTTTGCGGCTCTTGAAAGTTATAGTGCTGATAAAAACTGCTTTATTGTGTTGCTTGGATTTTTTCGATAGTAAATTCCATAGTATGCCTTTTGTTTAATATTTAATGGTTTAACAATGTATGGTTTGGCCGCTGGTGCCATTCCTTTGGAAATGCACATTAAGTAATTATGGTATAGAGCTGTTGCAAAGAATGATGAATTATACACGCCGAAACTTTTTATATTGATTTTTGGATTGTGTTTAAGAATATTGCCGATTTTATCTCCCATAGCTGATATGCCAGTTTTTTCAATGGCCACAGTGTAATTGCTTAGATCTTTAAGTGTAATGCTGGATTTGCATGACAGTGGGTGAGAAGGTGGCATTGCAATGTAAATAGGTTCTTCTCGTAATTTTAGAAAATTAAAGGAATGATCCAAATACTTGGTGATTTCATAGTATTCAATGATATCGATCTGGTTATCAACATTTTTTATATTTTTTACTTCTTGAAAATTGATATTAAAATCCTTTAATTTTGAATTATTTTTTTGAAGCACGGTGTTAATTAAAATAGGTTTTTCAAGATAGATTGTCCCAATGGTTAGTGTATGTGAGTAATCATGCATTGTTTTTATTATTTCTGATTCTTTTTCAATTATCTCTTTAGCTAGTGGCTGTAATGCTTTACCAGCATCGGTTAGATTTACTCCACGTGAAGTTCTTTCAAATAATTTGATTCCAAGTTTTTGTTCTAACTTGTTAATATGCTGAATTATTGCTGATTTAGTAATAAAGTTGTTTCTGGCAGTTTCGGAAAAATTTTTAGTATTGCATACATCTAAGAAAATCTTGTACTCATGAATATTCATTAGTTTTTGTCCTTTAGTTAAGTTGCATTATGTAGAGTTAAGCAAATACTTAACTCTGGGTTACAATAATAGATCACACTTATGATTTAAATCTATTATACTAGTAAGCGAAAGCGGTAACAAATTAGTGAATAGAAAAGAGATCTAATTATGGCAATTGTAAATAATGACTTTCACGAAATTCTAACTGGTAGACATTCAGTACGCAGATTTGATCCAAGCGTAAAGATCAGTCGTGATGAAATGAAAGAAATGCTGGAAGAAACAATTACAGCTCCATCTGCATGTAACTTGCAGGCTTGGAAGTTTGTCGTAGTTGATACTGATGAAGGAAGAGAAAAATTACATCGGTACTTTATGAAGTTCAACTTCCCACAAGTAGATAAAAGCTCAGCCGTCGTTCTATTCTTCGGCAATACTTTAGCTTATAAGAAATACAGTCAATTATGGCACAGCATGTATGAAGCTAAGAAAGTAACCAAAGAAGCAATGGAATCAGCTTTGAATACCTTTATGCCACTTTATGAAAAAGCAGATCAGCAAATGCTTGTAGCTGACTCAATGGTTGATACATCATTAGCAGCAATGCAATTTATGTTAATTGCACGTGAACACGGTTATGACACAAATGCGATGGCTGGCTATGATGCAACAAAAGCAGCATTAACTATGGGGCTTGATCCAAAACAATATATCCCTGTAATGGCTATTGCAATTGGCAAGCATGATCCTAATGCCGAGGATGAAATCACTACTAGCAGATATCCATTATCTGAATTAGTAGATTTTGAATAATCAATAAGAGGCAACCATAATGAAAGATTTTAACGGAAAAGTAGCGTTTATTACAGGTGCAGCCCATGGCTTTGGAAAAGCTATTGCAACAAAAGCAGCTAGTCTTGGAATGAAATTAACTTTGGTTGATCAAGATAAAGAAGCATTATCTAAAGTTGCTGACGAGTTAAGTAAATCAACAGAAGTATTAAAGATAGTAGCAGATGTTACTGAAGAGAAAAACGTTGATAATGCTGTAGATGAAGCAATGAAGAAATATAATGAAATTGATCTTCTAGTAAATGATGCTGGTGTTGCAGTTCCTGGTCCTATCTGGGAATTACCAACGCGAGATTGGGAATGGATTCTCCATGCTGATCTTATGAGCCAAGTTTACGCATTAAAGAAAGTAATTCCTATTATGATAAAGCAGGAAAATGGTGGAGATATTCTTAATGTTGCTTCTGCTGCCGGTTTATTAACTGCTCCTGGTATGCCGGCTTACTATGCAACCAAATTTGCTGTCGTAGGAATGACCGAAGCTGTAGCATATGATTTGCAAGCTTATAAACAAGATAAGATTCATATGCATGTATTTACACCTGCTTTTGTACAAACTCATTTAATGCATTCAGAAGAATACAGACCTAAGAAGTATACTGATAAGACTGATCCATATTATCAAAGTAAAACCTTTAAGATGGGGCAAGAAATGGCTAAGAAAGACTTAACTACTGGTTTACCTATTAAAGGTGTTGCAGACACTATCTTTAAAGGATTAGAAGAAAACAAATTCTATATCTTAACTCATAAAGGTATTGCACCATTAGTAGTTAAGCGCGCTAAAGATGCAGTTGAAGGTAAGGCACCAAACTTAGTTGATTTAATGAAATATCCAGATAAGACGCATACAGATACATCTTTAGACTAGAGTTTGTTTAAATCTTAAAAAGTCTTCAAGTTATTGTAAAAATACTGGCTCTTTGTCAAACCCTGTTGATAGAGAGTAAATGAATAGAATCAGGCAGTCATTAAAAGGGTGTTTGGTTCTTTTTCTTTAATATCAAGATCAAATTTAATACAATTATTAAAAGAGGGCATAGAAACACACCTTTATTTATAAAATGTTTAGTAGGATAGATTTTTTATTATAGGGGACTATGTCCTCCTTTTTTATGCAATAAAAACCTGTTAACAGCTTATCATATTGATAAGTCATCAACAGGAAAAATTATAG
>CAMFQH010000205.1:0-3037 GCA_945980025.1 uncultured Lactobacillus sp. | reverse complement strand
ACTACTTTAGGTTTTGGACTAGGAACATCTTGGATTGAACGTGAAATCCAAAAAGCAATCTTAAAGATTAGAATTGAGGGTTTAGGAAAAGATAAGAGAACAGCTATCTTTCCTAAGTTAGTCTTTACGCTAAAGAAGGGACTTAACTTACATCCTGGAGATCCAAACTATGATATCAAGGAATTAGCTTTGGAATGTTCTACTAAGCGTATGTATCCAGATATTGTTAGTTATGACATGATTAAGAAAATTACTGGATCATTTAAAGCTCCAATGGGTTGTCGTTCCTTCTTACAAGGGTGGAAAGATCCAGAAACTGGTAAAGAAGTAAATTCTGGTCGTATGAACTTAGGTGTTGTTACTTTAAACCTACCTAGAATTGCCATGGAATCAAAGGGAGACAAAGATTTATTCTGGCAAATTTTTAGAGAAAAAGTCCAAACAGCACATGAAGCTTTACAAATTAAGGCTAAACGTTGTACTGATGCTGTACCTGATAATGCTCCAATTCTTTATGAATATGGTGCTTTTGGTAAAAGACTAAATGCAGAAGATAATGTAAATGATCTTTTCAAAAATGGACGCTGTACAGTTTCCTTAGGTTATATTGGACTTTATGAAGTAGGTACGGTCTTTTATGGTCCTAATTGGGAACATAATGAGGAAGCGCACCAATTTACTATTAATATTGTTAAAGAACTTCACGATTACTGCGCTAAATGGGAAAAAGAAGATCCAAATCACTATCACTACAGTGTATATTCAACTCCAAGTGAAAGTTTGACTGATAGATTTTGTCGTTTGGATACTAAAAAATTCGGTAAGGTTAAAGATATTACTGATAAGGAATACTACACTAATTCCTTCCATTACGATGTAAGAAAGCATCCAACTCCATTTGAAAAATTAGCTTTTGAAGCTCCATATCCATTCTATGCTGCAGGTGGATTCATTCATTATTGTGAATATCCAAACCTTAAGCAAAATCCGAAGGCACTAGAGGCTGTCTGGGATTGGGCTTATGATAAAGTAGGATACTTAGGAACCAACACTCCAATTGACCAATGCTACAAGTGTGGTTTTAAGGGTGAATTTAAGGCAACCGCTAAAGGATTTGAATGTCCACAATGTGGAAATCATGATCCAGAAACTTGTGACTGTGTAAAGCGTACTTGTGGTTATCTAGGCAATCCTTTGAAACGTCCAATGGTTCATGGTCGTCATGAAGAAATTGTCCACCGTGTAAAACACTTGAATATGGGAATGGAAGAAAAGATGGCTAAGGATGAAGTTAGAAAGAATGACGAATACTGATGCCAGAGAAAGATAAGAATAATCAAGAAGGTCCTGATGTTCGAGGAAATTTAATTAAGGTTAATGTTGGTGGAGATACAATTTTTGTTGATTCTAATCAATACAAACCGCAAGTTGAACATGCTAAAAAATTAAAACAACAACATAGAAAACCGAAGAATCCTAAGCCCCAAGAATGGAAGTCAGAAGAATACTCTAAGCATAAAATTGCTGACTATAAGCCATTTAACTTTGTTGATGGTGAAGGGGTTAGATGCAGCTTATATGTGAGTGGATGCTTGTTTGACTGTCCCGGTTGTTATAATTTAGCAGCCCAAAATTTTAATTATGGACGTCCTTATACTCAAGAATTGGAAGATAAAATTATTGAAGATATGTCTCAATCCTATGTGCAGGGGCTAACTTTATTAGGCGGTGAACCTTTTTTAAATACTTGGGTATGCTTGAAATTAATTAACCGGGTGCGTAAGGAATTTGGACATAGTAAAGATATTTGGTCTTGGTCAGGCTATACCTGGGATGAGCTTCAAAAAGAAACTCCTGATAAGAAAGAAATGCTTTCAAAGATTGATATTTTAGTTGATGGACGTTTCATGGATGATTTGAAAGATCTGACACTACAATTTCGTGGTTCAAGTAACCAGCGAATTATTGATGTTCAAAAATCAATCAAGGCTAATAAGGTTGTTATTTGGGATAAACTGGTTAGATAAATTTGATAGAATAAGGGAAACAAGAGAGTTTCTCTTATTTTTTTAGGTGAAAAGATGCAAGAAAAGAATTTGGAATTAGTAGATAAAATTATGACCGCTCTTCAAGGTGTCGAAGATCCAGAGTTGTTGATTGACGTAGTCAATCTAGGCTTGATTTATGGAATCGATATTGAAGGAGATCATGCAACAATTAAGATGACCCTAACTATTGTGGGATGTCCCTTATCTACATATCTACAAAACGCAATTGAAAAAGCAGTTTTGTCTGTGTCAGAAATAAATAAGTGTGATATAAAGTTAGTTTGGTATCCAGTTTGGAATCCAGAGCGTATGACAGTAGCTGCTAAGAAACAATTAGGGATGCTTGATAATGAGCAAGCACTTGACCAAGAAAATGAAATTGAAGAGACAGAAGAAAAAGAGAAGATAATTGATTTTTCTGTTCCAATAAAGAAGCTGGCAGAAGAATATCCAGATTTTATTCAAATTATGTATGACTGCGGCTTTACAAGAATTAAAATCCCAGGTTTGTTGTCTACTGTAGGAAGAGTAATGACGATTCCACTTGGTGCGCAGGCTATGAAGATTGACTTAGATAAAGTAAAGCAGGCGTTCGAGGATAAAGGCTACAAGGTGATTGATTAATGAAAGAACTAGATAAAGAACGACAACAAGCTATTTTAAAAATTTTAAATTTTATTCAAGACGGTGGAGAGCTTGAAGAAGCAAAGAAAATGTTTCAAGCTGCCTTTGATCAAGTTGATGTAGCCGAAATTACTGCGGCAGAAAGAGAATTAATTGCACAAGGTCTTGATCCAAGAAAAATTCAATATTTATGCAATGTTCATGCTGATGTTTTTAAGGGTAATATTAAGGAAAATAAGGAGAATTCTGAGTTTGAAAAACCAGGTCATCCTGTTCATACATTCAAGTTAGAGAATATTGTTCTTAAGTCATTGGTAAATGACGCCTTATTACCAGACCTTGCTAAGTGGGAAAAGGGAGATAAG
>CAMFQH010000204.1:0-3068 GCA_945980025.1 uncultured Lactobacillus sp. | reverse complement strand
TAATCTGCGTCATTAAATTTGTTCAAGTTATTTATTGCAATCTGCCATTTTAAAAGAAAAAATAGTGAAAACTAAGATTCGTCAATCTCAGTTTCCACTATTTAGCTTAGTCTGTTTCCCAGCATCCATTTGCTCCTTAAAGTATTGTAAGGTTCGCGTAATAAATGTACCTGTACCAGTGAACGGATCTAAAATATGAACATTTTGATCTGATAGACGTTTACCAAAATATTTTTGCAAAGCGTCATCAACTGAGCGAATAATAAAATCTACTACTTCAACAGGAGTAAACACTATTCCCATTGCGTCTGTCACCCTTTCAAACCCTTTCTTAAAGAAGTTTTCATACAGGGTAACAATGATTTTTTGCTTAGCTGCCGCATTATCAATTCCTTGAGCACGAGCTTTAACAGAATCATAAAACGGCTTTAATGATTGCTGACCATTATCAAAGCCGTATCTTTCAAAAACAGATACAACACTATTAATAGCCTTAGAAACTGGATTTTCCTTAATAAAGCTGTACCCACTAAATAATGCCTCGAAAACAGGCTGAGTAATTAAATGCTGAGCTAACATCTGTACTGCTTGATCATGATCAATCGAATCATTGATGTTATAGTGCAGACTGTCCAAGAATTGGTCAAAAGCTTCTTTAGCTTCTTGGTTAGACGCAATTAAGTCATTAATTCGTTGAATATGTTTATGAGCAATTTCAGCCACATCTGCGGACCAGTCTTCTAGATAACGGCGATCACCAACCTTTTGCACCACACGTCCATAGAAGGCTTGTTCAATCTCGCCCCATTTTAAGGCCAGGCTAGTTTGATAATCTGCCGAATCTTCGTGAACGGATTCAGCTTGTTTGCCGCGTTCTTCAGTTACCGGTCTACTAGGACTCGTATCTGTCCCAATAAAGTCGATTTTTCCAGACTTTTTCTTGTTTAATTGCAGCTTGTTGATTTCCGCCTCAAATCGTTCATCTGTTGAACGCAGAGCGTTGAGAACTTGCCATACTTCTCGATAACGCTTGTTATTGTCTAATACGTCTTCAGGCTTAGAACCGGCATCAATAACAACCGGAAGAATAATGTAGCCATATTCTTTGCCCTCATAACGACGCATAATTCGACCAACAGCCTGTACAATATCAACTTGTGATTTTTTAGGACTAAAGAAGATTACCGCATCCAGACTAGGAACATCGATTCCCTCTGTTAAGAAACGGACATTAGACAAAACTCGAGCATGATTATCAGGCATATCATTAGCTAACCAGTCCAAAGCATTTTTTCTTTTGAAGAGCATTTAGTGAACCATCAACGTGCTTAACATCAACGGTGAAACTATCGTCAGCTTCCTTGCCTAGGTAATCATTAACTACATTATTAAATTCTTTAGCGATTTCCTTGGAGTGAGCAATTGTATCTGTAAATGCAATGGCACGTTTCATCGGTGCTCCCTTAATCTCACCGTTAAGTCCATTACGCTTTACCATAGCATTCTAGACCCCAATAATTTTACCTGGATCGTCCGTCTTCAATTCATTATCTGAAGACAAAGTTTCCTGCATAGTCTTATTAACATACTGCTCACTAACTGCCAACACTGACACTTTATAATCAGTCAAATAGCCACGGTTAACTGCATCTCCAAATCCGAGATGATAAATGACTTGACCATATGTCTTTTCATCGTCCATAGATGAAATAACAATACTTTGCTCTTTAGCTTTCTTCTTTGCATCAACCCCATAAACTTTAGGAGTGGCAGTTTGATAAAGACGAAGCTTACCTTGAACATTCTTATTAGAGTGTACCTTGGTGAAAACACTAGGATCACCCATTTCACTAGCTCCAGTAGTTCGATGAGCCTCGTCTGCAACGATTAAGTCAAATTCTGGCAGTCCAGCTTCTTGAGCTTGATGAATTACGTCAATGGATTGGTAAGTACTAAAGATAACATTCATCTGCTTATCATTATTTGACTTGATCTTTTGATAATTAGCCATCAACTGGTCAACATTAGTCGTAGCAGGAAAGCCAATATCTTTAGCACTTAAGTCGTCATCACCGTGCTTCTTTTTCGTTGCTTTAGCATCCGAAACAACTGAGAATGAATTCATATATACCTGTTCATCGTGATCATCATTCCAATTAAATAACGTTTGAGAAAGTAATTGAATACTTGGTACCAAATATAGAATATTAAAATCAGTTTTACCTTGATCCTTCATCAAGGCTTCAGCAATTTTAAGGCTGGTAAAGGTTTTCCCTGTTTCTGGAGCCATAATTAACTTACCGCGATCATGTTGTTTGAAATAACTAAGAGATTTATCGATGGCTTCCTGCTGATAATCTCTCAGGTGTTTAGGCTTTTGCCGTAACTTCTCATTCGGCTGATCAAAGGAAAAAAGCTGCCAATCAATATTGGCATGTTCCAATTGTGATAGGCCAATCCGCGTCATTGGCTTAGAAAGGCCTTCTAAAGCATTTTCAGCGTTTTTATTCCATTCATCAGTAGTACTGACGATAATTCCTGCTGCGTAATAGTTCTTGCTAAATTCAGCGATAAAGGAATTAATCGTGTCTTTACCAACTTTTCCCTGATAGAACTTTGCTTGAATAGCAGTGAGCTCACCTGTAATACGGTCACGAGCTACTAAGTCTACTCCTGTATCTTTTTTGGGGATGCCATATTGATCTGGAACATCTTTTAGCATCCAAACATCGCTAAATTTATTATGGTAGGTTGGTTCATTTTTCAAGTACGCCAATACCATTTTTTCAAATGCTGTTCCTCGATCACGTTGGTCGTCTATATGACTATTAATTTGTGTGATTAATTCATTAAATGTTGCCATAATTTCATTCCTCAATTACTAAATTTAGTTTGCCTACTAGCTCTGTCTTATCCTTCAATGTAATTACACAAAAGGAAATTTTACTTTTGCCAATTTGGTAATTTCAATACAATACTCTTTACTGTGCAAAATAATATATAGAATAATCAAAGCTAATTATATTATTTTTTTGCATATAATTCTCTTATGTTTTAATTTAAGTTAC
>CAMFQH010000203.1:0-3090 GCA_945980025.1 uncultured Lactobacillus sp. | reverse complement strand
GCCACCTTACATCAAATGGGGAAAGACGAGCTAGCCATTATTTTACGTGCTTTTGAAAATACAAACCCACAAGATGCAGAAGATTTTTATACTTATGTTGTTGGTCGTTTAGATCAAATTAAGGCAGCTGAAAATAATCATTTATAATCTACAGCTGAAAAGTAGAGCAAAATAGGAATTTTTCGTTATAATAAGAATAGCTGTTAATTTTACAAGGAAGGGCAAATTAATGAAAAAAGAAGAATTGCACGAAATGTTGCACCCAATGAAATTAATCGGACTTGGTGGAAACCAAGCTCTAGCAGAAAGAATTGCGGCTGCTTTAGATAAGCCATTACTTGAAACTGCTGTTCAACACTTTAGTGATGGAGAAATTCAAGTAAACATTACAGAAAGTGTTAGAGGTTGTGATGTCTACGTAATTCAATCTATTCAAGATCCTGTGAATGAAAACTTCATGGAATTAATGATTGTATTGGATGCTTTACATCGTGCATCTGCTCACTCTGTTAACGTAGTAATTCCTTATATGGCATATTCTCGTCAAGATACTAAGAATCGTTCACGTGAACCAATTACTGCAAAATTATTGGCTAACTTGCTTCAATTGACTGATATTGATGACTTAATTGCCGTTGACTTACATGCATCTCAAATTCAAGGCTTCTACAATATCCCAGTTGATCACTTACATGCGATGCCAATTTTAGCTCAATACTTCTTAGATAATGGTATTGCAAGCAAGGATAATGATGATGTAGTAGTTGTTTCTCCTGATCACTCTGGTGCAAAACTTGCACGTACTTTTGGTTCATACTTCGATGCTCCAATTGCTATTGTTGATCAACGCGGTGCACGTTATGACGCAGAAGCTCATGATATGATTGGGGACGTTAAAGACAAGACAGTCATTATCGTTGATGACTTGATTGATACTGGTTCTAGAATTGCTTCTTCAACTAGATCAGTCTTAGCTGCCGGTGCTAAGAAAGTTTATGTTGCTGCAACTCACGCACTACTTTCTCAAAATGCGATCGATGTATTGAACGAATTGCCAGTAGAACAAATCGTAGTAACTGATACTATTAAGCATAAGAAGTACCCAGATAGAATGGTTCGTTTATCTGTAGCACGTTTACTTGCTAAAGGTATTGATTATATTTACAACGATAAGTCAATTCACCAAATTTTTGATGAACAAAACAGAATTCAAGGATAATTCACATTAAAATTTAATATTTAAGAAAAGACTGATCTTGGTTTAAAGTTTAGATCAGTCTTTTTGTGTTTGAATATTTTATATTTAATTAAGAGTAAAATCTAATTAAATCTATCCTTAAAATTATGTCTAGCCTTCCAGACACAATTTGACAATTTTCTCATGCAAGTTATAATACAAACAAATAAAATAGCCAATTAATTGACTATACAAGAATTTTAATTTCATAAAAAGAAATGTCTCTAGTATATGTTAAATACTAGAGGCATTTTTGTCTTTAAGGGAGGACTATAAAATTGGATGAAAAGGAGAAGCTAAAGTTAAAAAGATCACTTAAGAGTCGTCATGTAACAATGATTGCAATTGGTGGAGCCATCGGTACTGGATTATTTTTAGGGTCTGGTACAGCTATTCAAAGTGCTGGTCCATCAATTATCTTATCTTATTTGATCGTTGGTATTATTAGCTTTTTTATGATGAGGGCCTTAGGAGAATTAATTTTAGCGGATCCTGAGCAACACTCATTTATTGAATCAGTGAAAAAATATCTTGGAAATAGAATGGAATTTGTTGCAGGCTGGACTTACTGGCTATGCTGGCTTAGTTTAGCTATGGCTGACTTAACTGCAACGGGAATTTATTTGAAATATTGGTTTAAAAATCTGCCTCAATGGGTCGGACCATTAGTGATTGTCATTTTGTTAATGCTAGTTAACATGGTTAATGTGGGCCTATTTGGAGAGCTTGAGAGTTGGTTTTCAATGATTAAAGTTTTAGCTATCTTAGCTTTGATCATTACGGGACTAATTCTTTTAATTATGCATACTAAAATCGATTCTAGAACTGTTTCACTAAGTAACTTGGTAAACTATGGTGGCTTTTTCCCAACAGGATCCTGGGGCTTTCTGAAGTCATTTCAGATGGTAGTTTTTGCATTTGTAGGAATTGAAATTGTGGGACTGACAGCTGGTGAAACAGCTAATCCTGACAAAGATATTCCCAAGGCAATAAATACTTTGCCAGTTAGAATTGGATTGTTTTATGTTGGCTCAATGATTGCTATTATGGCCGTTTATCCATGGAATAAGATTGTTACTACAACCAGTCCTTTTGTACAAGTTTTTGGAGCAATTGGTATTCCAGCAGCTGCCGGAATTTTAAACTTTGTTGTTTTAACAGCAGCAATGTCAGCGACAAATAGTGCAATTTTTTCAACTAGTAGATCCTTATATGCTTTATCTCGAGGCAATAATGCACCTAAGAGATTCGGCAAGTTAAGTAAAAAGGCTGTTCCGAATAATGCCTTAACATTTTCATCTTTGATTCTATTCATTGTAGTAATTCTTAACTATATTATGCCGGCTCAAGTTTTTGATATTATTTCTAGTGTTTCAACAATTAACTTTATTATGGTTTGGATAATTATTATGTGGACTCACTTGAAGTATCGAGCAGAAAATAAGGGACAACTTGGCAAGTTTAGAATGCCTGGTTTTCCAATAACGAGCTGGATTACAATAATTTTTTACTTAGTAATTTTAGTAATATTGGCCCTAATTCCAGCGACTAGACTACCATTAATTATTTCAATTATTTTTATTTTAGCTTTAGCCTTAAGCTATACTCTTTTAGAGAGAAGAAAAAGTAAATAGTGAGAAGAAACTGACGGACAAAGCGTCAGTTTTTTATATAGGATTAATTAAAAAAATAAATCCTAACTCGTTATTAGTAATAGCACTTGGTATAATAATTGTAATTAACACTATGAAAACGCTATACTGTATAGGAATAGAATAAATAGTACGAGGAAAAAGATATGGCAAGACAAAAAAATTTAGTAAGACGGCATGAAATATTACGCAATACTTTTA
>CAMFQH010000202.1:0-3090 GCA_945980025.1 uncultured Lactobacillus sp. | reverse complement strand
ATGTTGCAAAAGGCTGGGGCATACTATTGGTTACATTACAGTAGCAAGAAAGGCAGAGAAGCGAGAATGTCTATTTAGGCAAGAAACGCTCACTGAAGCTGTGATTCATAGCTAATAAAAAAGGCAGGTTTATTTTTAACCTGTCTTTTTTAACGTTAATTATTTTGTTAGCTTTTCATACATTTTGAATAGGTGAGCTACAATGTCAGCTTCGCTGCTATCCGCAGGCAAGTTATACATTTTTAGAATCAACTTATTGTTTTCTTTGTGTGCTTTTATTAATTCTGGTGGCATTCCCAACGGATCATATAGATCCGCTAATGAATCATCTGGATATTTTTCTCGCGCATCTAAAATTTCTTGTGCTGACCTATTTAATTGTGCTTTTTGCTCGTTTGTAAAGTCAAGCCAAGGGAAATTAGCATATACGGCCGGTGAATAACTAAAATCACTTTTTAATCGGCCTGTTACTACGTTAACCCAAGCCATGTGAACACTAGACATTAATACGCTAAAAATCCACAAACTTGTACTAGGAATTATATAAAGTCTATTGCTTGCAATAATATTTTTGCTAAGTATTGCCATAGGAATGTACTTTCTATTACCTGATGATGGACTTGGGACTGCAATATAATCTACATCAGGTTGACGTATTTGACTAAATAAGTATGGAGCTTCCTCTGCATGGTCGTGCACTGATTTAGTAGGGCTCTTTCTTCTAGCTTCTATGACAATTTTTAGTCGTTCTCTGATTAATTTATTATTAACAAATCGCTTAGAATCAACGTCTTTCAACCAGAAACAATATCGCCTTTTACCTTTTATTAATTCACTGGCTCCCATATATGGTTTTACTAAATCTTTTAATTCGGGATATTCAGTAATAAATTTGTTGTATTCATCACTTTTTAATATTAATCCACCACCATCTATAGGTTTGCTTCCTTGACTCATTAAAGGCATGTTATAAGGCGGTACGACTTTTCTGGATTTTACATAAATATCATCATAATCAATCAAATATCCATTAATATGATCTACTTTCTTTACTTTTTCACCTTCAAATAGTGTTTTCTCACCTTTATATTTTCCGCAAGTGAAGCCTACAATCACACAATGAACCTTTGCAGTATCTTTCGCCTCGTTGTTCCAGACGAAGCTCCGATAAGCAAATATAATAGTTAGATTCTTATCTTCTATTAAATGCTTCCATAAAATGCCAACTTGTTCTCCTTGTGTAATTGAATTAGTAGACACGAATGAAGCTTTTATATTAGTACCTTGCATCATATCGGCAGCTTTTTCATACCAAGCTGTTACGTAGTCTAATTTACCATGCTTAGGTAAATCCTTAAATACACGATTCATGTCTTCGGTTTGTTGTTTTTTTAATTTTTTATTCTTGGCTGGTAAAGCTGATAAGCCAGAGAATGGAGGGTTTCCAATAATATAATGGCAGGCATAATTAGGAATAACTTTATTCCAATCCATTTCTAGGGCATTACCTTCATGAATCCGAGTATAGGTCTTAAGTGGCAAGAAATCCCAGTCTGGAGCGTATAACAAATCCTGCGTTTCTTTCATCATTTGATCTTCTGCAATCCATAAAGCCGTTTTAGCTACAGATACAGCAAAATCATTTATCTCAATACCTGAAAATTGTTGAATACTTACTTTTATCCAATCTTTAGCCTGTCCAACATCTAAAACACTTTCACCGCCTAATTCTAGTCGGATTGCTTCGTTTTCTAAGCGTCTTAATGAAAGAAAGGTTTCAGTTAGGAAGTTTCCGCTACCACATGCAGGATCAAAGAAAGTAAGATTGGCCAGTTCTTCTTGAAAAGCAACAGCTTTATCATGAATTGTTTTTTGATTCTTATATTGTTTGATCTTCTCAAGTTTGGCTTTTAAATCGTCTAAGAACAGTGGATCTATAACTTTATGAATGTTTTCAATTGAAGTATAGTGCATACCGCCTTCACGTCTAGTATCAGGATTCAGTGTACTTTCGAAGACCGCCCCGAAAATAGTCGGAGAAATGTCACTCCAATCAAAGCCACGTGAAGCTTTATTTAGAATTATGTCTTTAAGCTTTTCCGTAAAAGGTGGAATAATGATATCTTCATCGGCAAAAAGACCACCGTTAACATAAGGAAATTGAGCTAACTCAGGGTTTTCATCTTCCCAAAACGGATCTTCAGCTTTTCTATCCTTCGTATCTAATGTTTTAAATAAAGCTTTTAAGGCTAATCCCATCTTGTTTGGCTTTACTGGCTCCAAATAGTTATAAAATTGTTCTTTAGTAGGGAAAAGCCCAGCGTCTTCTGCATATAGACAAAAAACAAGGCGAACACAGAGAGTGTTAATACTGTGTTTGATTTGTTCATCGGCTGTTTGATCGTATTTGGCAAAGATATCAGCAAGTTCATTGTAGATCTGACTTACAAGTGTTCCTGCGGCAAATGAAACTCTTTTTTCTTTTTCAAGTCTTTTAGAATCGTCAGGCTTTACTAAAAAGTTAAGTAAATAAAGATCTTTCTCTAAATCTTCTATATTAATGATTATGGGCTTTGTATCAATAGATTCACGCACATCGTAAACAACAATCTGATTGAAATTAGATAAAACTAAAAAGTTAGCTTTTTCTTTACTGCCCAAATGATCATCATACCGTTTAGCTTGTGAAAATGGAGTGATTTTCTCTGTATGATTGCCATTCGGTCTATTCTCAGGTTTTGTTAAATCAACCCCATTGCTTTTTTGTTCAATCAACACATGCGTTGAAGGAATATATGCATCAATGGATCCATGAAATGATTCATTTTCATGCAATTTGATCGGCTTTTCGTATTCAATGTAAGTTTTATTATCAATTTGTTCTTTGGGTACACCGAGCAATTCTAGAAGCGTATTCCAATACGTAACTTTATCAGCTACTTCGCTTCCTTGGTTTTGCCATGTATCGATAAAATCTTTTAGTTTTTTTTTGTTAACTTTAGTCATAAGCTATGTCCTTAATTGAAATTTATCTAATATCTTAATTTTATAATAAATACAAAATAAATAAACTGTATTCAAGAGTTGAAA
>CAMFQH010000201.1:0-3099 GCA_945980025.1 uncultured Lactobacillus sp. | reverse complement strand
AGTTCAACAACCGAGATGGATATCTCTGGACTTATCTTAATTAGTGAGACTTATGACTGATAACTGGTCATAGGTCTTTTTTGTTTATGGGAGGATGTTTTACGGTGAAAGAGAAATACTATGCTCAAGAGATTTCTCAAATTGAGAAAGAGCTGAACACATCGTTAGACAATGGGTTGTCTGATAATGAGGCTAAGAAGAGATTAGCTTCAGATGGGCCCAATTCTTTAGCATCAAAGAAAAAGCGTAGTATGTTTATGCGCTTTATCGATCAATTTAAGGACTTTATGATTATTGTCTTAATTGTGGCTGCCATTTTATCTGGTGTAGTTGCTAATGAATGGACTGATGCTGCAATTATTATGATTGTTGTTTTGCTGAATGCAATTTTAGGAGTAATTCAGGAAGCTAGATCAGAAGCTGCGATTGATGCTTTAAAGGAGATGTCAACACCAAATGCCCATGTAAGACGTGGAGGTGCAATTTTAGAAATTCCAAGTACAGATATTGTGCCTGGTGATATTGTCTTGCTTGAAGCAGGGGACGTTGTTCCAGCTGATATGCGGCTAGCTAAGACTGCAAGTTTAAAAGTTGAAGAGTCAGCTTTGACAGGTGAGTCAGTACCTGTTGAAAAGGATAGTGACGTGTTAAAAGCTGATGATGTAGCACTAGGTGACCGTGTTAACATGGCTTACGCAAATACTAATGTAACTTACGGACGAGCAGAAGGTATTGTTGTTGGCACTGGTATGAATACCGAAGTTGGTAAGATTGCTACAATGCTTAATAATGCAGATGAAACAGCTACTCCATTAAAGGAAAACTTGAATCAGCTTGGTAAGACTTTAACGATTATGATTTTGGCAATTTGTGTGATTGTCTTTATCGTCGGAATGTTTACCAAACAGGGAAGCGAGCCGACTAATAAATTAATTATCGATATGTTTCTAGTGGCTGTTTCTTTAGCTGTAGCTGCAATCCCAGAAGGATTACCAGCTATTGTAACTATTATTTTGGCATTAGGAACGCAAACAATGGCTAAACATAAGGCAATCGTTAGAAAATTGCCAGCTGTTGAGACCTTAGGAGCTACCGATATTATTTGTTCTGATAAGACTGGTACTTTGACACAGAACCAAATGACTGTTGAAAAAATTTACTATAACGGCGAACTTCATAATGATGAAGCACCAATTAATAGTGATAATCCGGCTATGATGTCGATGATATTAGCTAATGACACAAAGATTGAAGATGGTGGTCGGCTTTTAGGGGACCCAACTGAAACAGCCTTGATTCAATATGCTTTTGATCAAAATATTAAAGTTGAAGATCTTCTTAAGAAAGACAGCCGCGTTCAAGAAGTTCCATTTGATTCAGAAAGAAAATTAATGTCTACGGTTAACCATTATGGCGATAAGTTCTTTGTGGCTGTAAAGGGAGCGCCAGATGAATTATTAAAGCGAGTAACAAAAATTGAAAAAGATGGTCAAGTAACGCCAATTTCAGATAATGAAAAAGAAACAATTCTTGCATCAAATAAAGGGATGGCTGAACAAGCTTTACGTGTATTAGGACTGGCTTACAAGATTGTAGATAAAGCTTATGATGATCCAACGACTAATAATGTTGAGCAAGATCTAATCTTTGCTGGTTTAGTAGGAATGATTGACCCAGAAAGACCAGAAGCAAAAGCTGCTGTTGCCGAAGCAAAAAGTGCCGGTATTAGAACAGTAATGATTACTGGTGACCATCAAATTACAGCTGCTGCAATTGCATCTCGTTTAGGCATTTTAGAAGAAAGTCCAGATAAAAATAAGGCTGTAATTACTGGTGCAGAACTTGATAAACTTTCTGACGAGTACTTCAATGAGCATGTTCAAGACTACAGTGTCTATGCTCGTGTTTCACCAGAAAACAAGGTTAGAATTGTTAAAGCCTGGCAAGCAAATAATAAGATTGTTGCTATGACTGGGGATGGTGTTAACGATGCACCTAGTCTAAAACAAGCTGATATCGGTATTGGTATGGGAATTACTGGTACTGAAGTTTCAAAAGGTGCAGCTGATATGGTTTTGGCAGATGATAACTTTGCGACAATTGTTGAAGCTATTAAACAAGGACGTAAGGTATTTGCTAATATCCAAAAGGCAATTCTTTATCTGATGAGTTGTAACGTTGGTGAAGTTTTAACTGTCTTTATGATGACAATGCTTGGTTGGGATATCTTAATGCCAGTGCAATTGTTGTGGATTAACTTAGTTACTGATACTTTGCCAGCTATCGCTTTAGGTGTTGAACCTGTTGAGCCAGGTATTATGAAGAATAAGCCACGTGGTAGAAAGTCAAACTTCTTCAGTGGAGGCGTTGCAAGCTCGATTATTTATCAAGGTATCTTAGAGGGTATTTTGGTCTTAGGTGCATATCAACTTGGTTTACATGTTGGTCCACATGTTGGAAGTGCAGCTATGCAACACGCAGATGCCTTAACGATGGCCTTCCTTACCTTAGGATTAATCCAATTATTCCATGCCTTTAACTCTAAATTTATTCATAAATCAATCTTTAGAGCACAAACATTTGAGAATAAGTGGTTTAATGGAGCAATTCTTATTTCTGCCTTAGTTATGGCGGCAGTAGAAATTCCATTTTTAACTAAGATTTTTGATGTAACTGAGTTAGATGGGATGCAATGGCTTGTAGTTATTGTTGCTGGATTTTTGATGATAATTATTGTCGAAATTGTTAAATTCTTTGAAAGAAAAGCTGCTAGAAAGTAAAGTTTTATCAAATAATCAAAAAAAGCTTGAGTTTACTCAGGCTTTTTTTATACCCTTAGTAAAGAATAAAATAAAAAAATCAACACATAATATATGTGTACGTTACTGGGGAATATCTAATGAAGAGTTTATTTTTTCGCTTGTACTTATGGGGGATGAGCTTGCTAGCGAGTTTTCGTCCAATTAAAGAAAAAAATATTGTTGTTCTAAACGGATCGGGTAGATCCGGCTCAAACGGTTATTTATTCTATAAATACATTAAATCTAATCATCCGGATTATGACGTAACCTTAGTTGAACCGTGGCCATCGTCACATTT
>CAMFQH010000200.1:0-3127 GCA_945980025.1 uncultured Lactobacillus sp. | reverse complement strand
GCCAATCGTTCAAATATGATGACATACTAAAAAGATTATTGGTTGACTGCATTTGTAAATCATGTTGACTGTCAATATCATAAATAGCGTTTTGCATATCAGCATATAAAGATTCAACTCTTCGACGCTCTTGACGTTCTTTCATCATCCAACTGACGGGATTGAGCTTTACATTACCAATTGTTACCTGATCCTCTTTGCTATCATCCGCCGGATATTTAACATAACCGGTTATACGTGAATATTGTTCTTTTGCACCGTGTAGCGGTTTTAACCAGCCTTGATTGCCTATTTGAATTTTAGCCGGTTCAGGATTACTGAACTTTTTAAAATTAGCGCCAGTAACAGTAATCGTAATTTTAGCTTGATCGTCAAGCAGTGACTTAGCCTTTTTTAAAAGCCCTTCTTTTGTGTAGGTGCCTTTTAAAATTACTGGCTTGTGGTCAATGACCGGGTAATTATTTTTGGCAACCATTGGCGAGGTATATGTAAGCTGAAGTTGATAAATTGGACCATTTTTCTTAGTTGAACTAGAACCGGTGCTACTAGTAGTGTTACCACCAGTTGTTGATTTACTCTTATCTTTTTTAGGAGTAGCAACAACAACCGGAATATTTTTCTTGTAAACCTGCACTGTTTTCCAAGTTTCTTTACCGCCATTACTATCAGATTCATCCGTAGTGGTTGATTTTGTAGCAGTGATGGTAATTTCATACTTTGGAACTTTATCAGTAGCATGTTCCGGTTCCTTCAATTTGTGGAAAGTAGCATACTTAGATTTATGTAATTTGCTACGTTTATGTGATTTTTTCTTTGAATGATTTACCGCATTTTGGGTTGTTTTGTAAGGATTAGCTTTGACGTTAATCCTTGTTTTTATGTTTGAGTAAGTTTGCTGCATGTTAATCTTTTGACAGTTAACCGAATCAATAAAAACAAAGGCATCTTTGACACCAAGTTTCCTTGAAACAATACAGTTATAATTCTCAAATCGGTATTCAAAACCAAAATCTTTTGCGCATTTCTTCAGTAAATCTAAAGCGTTGCCGTTACCGAAACCATCAGGATAACTTTGAGGATCAAATGCTAAATTCAGTGTTATTGGCTTACCGTCTTGTTCGGTATCACCTAGCTGAAAAGCTATCTTTTTAGTTTTCTGTGCTAAAAATTCCAGGCATTCTTGTACAAATAGCTTATAATCTCTAGTCTTATCAGATTTAACAGTTCCGCTAATATATTGCCAGCTAAGCTCTTTTGGCCCTTTCTGTGTACCAGTTAAGGTCCACACTTCAACTTCTCCGCTATCGTCGATTTTTGGAGAATCAAGGTAAAATTCTTCGTGAGTTGTTGGCTCACGAATCTTAGCAAATGGTTGAATCATTGCAGCTCCTACCTTGTTCTCATCGGTCAATGGAAAAGTAGCGTTGATTGTAATAGCACTGCCTAGATTTTCAGTAATACTGTAATCTTTAGTGATTATTGGCGCTTCTTCTCCACTTGGTGAGATAATACTTAGCATTTTTACCTCCTAATAGTAAAAATATTCATCAAATTCAACGGAACTACATCCACTCAAAGTAATGTCATTCCAACCACGTTTGAGGTCAATTCCCGAGTGATTGGAATTTTTATAATCAAGATTACCGTCAGCAATAGGTAAATAGCCATCTAGCTTTAATGTGCCAAAACTTTTGTTATACGTAAAAGTTTGATGAGTAGTGTTGTTCTTCATTGTGACAGGCCCACCATTTTTAAAAATGATTTGTCCATGTAGTCCGGCACAAGTAAGATTAATCGAACCCGGATTAAATACTTGGAATGATCCTTCGCTAAATTGATAACGTGGGGCTTCACCATCATGAGGGAAATGATTACCCAAGCCGAAAAATCCATTGTCATAAAGGTTTACTGGTTGACCATGTAACTCACCAGTGTGGTGGGTACTCTCACCCAAGCCTTTAGGACACTTCAAAGTAAATGAAGCCGTACCATAGCCGGAGTTGCCAACTGGAGTAAATGTTGGTTGACCTTCACAAGTGACCCACCAGCGAATATTCGGAACGTCTGCTAAATAAATCCAATAATAAAAAGCGCCTGAAAGACATTTTGTTAAGTCTAGGCACTTCAATTGATATTCAGTCATGTCATGACAAACAAAGACAAAATTAATGTTAATTGTTTTGTCACCTAATTGAGCATTACTTTCATAATTTTTGTACTTACCTATCCAAGTGGTCGTGTGCGTCCAATTCGTCCCAAATGGGGCAAAATCGGCTTGTACATGATAGCCCAGCTTGTCTAGGTCAAATACACGTCCATTTTGGTGTTGAACTATTACGCTTGACATTAGATAGAGCCACCGCTTTCTGCAATAACGATTTGATCAGCTTGTTGAGCATCAAGAATAGGCTTAACACCTTGTGCAATAGTCTTGTTATTGAGCTTAACAACCATATGAATATCTCCTCCGTTGCCTTTCATTCCGTTTGAAGTTACAGCACGTACTTGATTATTAGTGTGTGCATCACTGCGAGTGCGCCAACCATTTGAAGCCGAATATCTAAATTGATTGAAGTCTAAGATCTTAGATAGATCGGCTATAGTTGATTGAGGCGCACGACTAGCACGATCTTTGATAGCTTCTAATAAATATCTATCTGCGCTAGGTTTAGCAGGATTGATTACGTATTCAGGGCCATCTTCACCGACTGTCGCAAATTGAGGAAATAAGATTTTACCGCCGTTTGCAAAGCCATGAAGTGCCCCTACAATTGAGCGTGCAGCAGAAGCGTGTTGTGCATCATATCCGCCACGTTCCCATTCTTGCGAGAATTTCAACGCTAATTCAGATGCAGAGCCACTTGATCGCAAAATTCTCTTCAAAATTGCGCTATTAGAGCCATCAGCATTTACAGCGAAGTTAATTTGAGTAGCTGGGTCTTTCCAGCTCTTGCCATGTCTACGAGCATAAGCCATTAGGTTTGCTTTACGTGAGCCTAACCATTGACCAAACCCAGAAGCGCCACCATCAGGGTTAACTGCTGCAGGATTTAGTCCGCCTGATTCAAATACCCAAGAACCAATTACACCAGCTAAACCATTTTTAGTAGCACCAGGTACAGCTTGC
>CAMFQH010000199.1:0-3130 GCA_945980025.1 uncultured Lactobacillus sp. | reverse complement strand
TTCTATTGTTTTTTTGTGGTGATTAAATAATATCAAGGAATGGGTTTAAAGTATATAAAAAGAGCGATGACTTCTTATGAAGTTCATCGCTTTTTTCATGGTCTGGAGGTTGTTTTTTTCCCAGACACTTTTTTTATTATTAACTACTTTATAAAAAAACTATTAAAGTACTATATAGCTTTATTACACTACCCATTATAAAACTTTAGCTATAGCTTTAATAGCATTTATGCCGCTTTACTAATTAAAAACTTTAAATGATAATAGGAACGCTTAAAAATCACTGTAAAGCCTCTTATACTTTTGATTTTGTTCTCCCAAAAGAAACCCCACACCATTTTTTAGAATTATCGTACACTTTTTTTGTTGAAAGAACAAATTTGAATTAGCAAAGGAGCTATTATAGATGATTCTTAAAACAAACAACTTGAATGGTAAAAACTTCTACTTTAGAAGTCTAAAAAATGAAGAGCATTACGTAGTTAAATTACTTAAATTAACTAGTGTAGACCTAGTTCAGGCATATTACCCATCATTATGGACTAGTTATGTCAATACCCCTGATGATAGTCTAGTTGATACTATTGGTTTCATTATCAAACAATTTGGAAAAAGTTCGATTAAACAGGGGGTAGATAAGATCGCCTCATTTGCGACTTTATGTCAAAAATATAATGGAGATCTAAGTAATGCCCAAAAAGTTACAGATTACATTGAAAGCATCATTGATGAACTTAATCAATCAATTCCAGTTACTACACCAAACGTTAAAACAATTAAAACTTTAAGTAGAGCCAATGTTTACCAAGCATTTTTTGAGGCTGTTGGAGAAAACAACCCAAATTATGGCTGGGATAGCGTTACCGACAATAGTACTACTCACTTCATTGTCTACGATATGAACAGGTCAGACTTAACCATCAACGATTATCCTCTAATCCATCGATTGCTAAAAGCACGTTATGAGGGTAGTATGATTGAAATTTACTGCTCACATCAAGAGCTAACGACGTGTTCCATTCTTGAAAAACAATTATTATTTGATACTAGTTTTGAAATTGGCAATGGACACTGGAGTTTAATCTCTAAGTCTATGTTTTGTGATTTCTCACTAGATCAATATATGTTAAATACATATAATGCAACTAGAATACTTATAAATTAATTTTATAAAGCTATGTCTACTAGAATAGCGTGTTTGCCTTTTTAAAGTGATGCTCCATCTTGTTAAGATGGAGCATTTTTGATTAATTTTAGATTTAGTAACATTATACTTTTAAAGCTAATATAAAAAAGTTACTTTTAGCGGCATTTTTATATTAGCTTTAAAAGTAACTTCTTTATTCTATCAATTATTGTCTGCCAACATCATTGACATAAGTATTTTAAACTTGTGCCGATACTCATCTTCATTTCTAACATTCGGCCAATTAGTTCTATCTACTATCCCGTTATACTTACTAGTAGACCACAGCAGGTCATCAACAATTTGACGCTTAATCTGCTTACTTGAAGGCAAACTATATGGGGTAATTCTTTTGATGTTTTTAGGGTTAACTAAACCATAGTCAATTCGTTTACCATGACCAACTTTTAAGTATCTATATACCTTTGCATCAAATTCAACGCAATCATTAATTTTCAGATCATTGAAAGGCTTAGCACTCATCCAAACATGATCTTCACTATCAACATAACCTACGAGATCTGAGTCTATCGCATCAATGTACAGTTTCTTAAATAGTAAATGATCGTGGATTTTTTTAGTGATTTTGCCTTTAAACCTAGCTGAATAAGCATCAAAGAATACTCTTTCTAAGCCTACTTTAGTATGCCCTAATGAAGAATATTGTATCTTTAAGTAATCTGGATAAGTAAGTTGTTCTCCACCTTTAACTTTTTTCATTCCATTAGGGGAGAAGTCAATCATTCCATCATTAACTGATACCCACGTGTTCTTACCATAATATTTTTTTTGGATTAAATTCCATTCGTCAGCAGCATTTAATTTAGTTCTTAAATGCTTCCACTTAGCATTCTTAGTCTTTTTTCTCTTAGAGTTGCGCTTAGTCATTATTAATACCTCCTAAATTTAACTAAAGGACTACTTAATCAAGTAGCCTAACAATTAGCTATTTAGCAGATATTTATTAAGCTTCAAACTTATTCTATCTTAACACGAAGACTTCTTACCAATTCCAATATCCAGGGAAGAAATGCTCAAAACGTGTTTTTTTAAATACGAAATGTAACGCACCATAAGCACCAAAAATGCCTAAGACTACAACCAGCAAACCAGCAGCAATGAGTGGACATTCCGTTGTTGCTACATGAGTAGGTTGAAAAAGAAAAGTAAAATGTCGAAAAGCAAGCATCCCTCCCCAGAAGGCAAAGAATAAATGCGGTATTGTCAAAACTATGCCTAAAACACGTTCTCTACGGAAATGCTTCAGCTCTTTTCTTTTTTCTCTAGATATCTTCTTTTTCGATTCTCTATTCATTATTACATCTCCTATTTTCTAAATTATACTTGAAATTAGGCTGAAATATTTCAAAAAGACGCTTAACACACATGGCAAGTACTTTTTTATTACCCAAAATCTACGCTAAAATAGATAATAATACAAGATACAATTTTATGAGGATAAATAATGGCAATTACCGATATAGAAGACAAAATTTCAGAGATTATTGATAAAAACGATAAAAACAATTTCATTTATGATTTTTTAGGAGTGTATGACATCCCTAAAGCTACTGTTACTAAGCTGAGGAAAGGGATTAATAACCTTGCTGACGATCCCAATGAAGTTTACTTAAAAAATAAGCTCTATTATAAGCAAACAGATGGTAATCCTATGCAAGTTTTTAGTGATGTTAAGAACAAAGTGGATGAACTAGGTTCTAAGCCAAGATATATTTTAGTTACTGATTTTAAAGAAGTTTTAGCATACGATACTAAGACTAAGGATACCTTAAGTGTTCCCTTTGAAAGATTACCGCAAAAGTTTGAATTCTTCTTAGCTTGGAATGGCATTGAAAAGGCTGACTTTGATAAGGAAAATCCTGCCGATGTTAGAGCAGCTGAAAGATTTGCTAAATTATATGATGTGATTGTTAAGGATAATCC
>CAMFQH010000198.1:0-3144 GCA_945980025.1 uncultured Lactobacillus sp. | reverse complement strand
AATTTAGGCGAACGGTTAATTGGAAATTTGAATAGATGAAAAAGATGATTGCTTTATTGGGCAATCATCTTTTTTTGTTATTTAGAATTATTGTGTATATTTTGCCGATACAATTTTGGACTAAAGCCACTATAGCGCTTGAATGCTTTAGAAAAGACGAATTCATCATTATATCCCACCATTCTTGTAATTTCTTGAATATTTTTTTCTGTATCAGTTAAGTATTCTTTGGCTTGTTCCATTCTAAGATTAATCAAAAATTGTTGAGGTGATAGTCCCATATTATTCTTAAAAAGTATATAAAGATAACTGCGTGAAAGATCAAGTTTATTGCAGAGATCAATGATTGAAAGCGAGGAATTACTAAAATTTTGTCTTAAATACGTAGTTGCCGTCTTCAACTGGTCATCTTTTATCTTGGAATTTTTTCTTCTTTTAGCAGGATATTCGATATTTAAATTATAAAAAGTAAAGTACAAGAGCGCTTCAATTAAAATATCATTTGTTAGAGAACTGGGAGAGTGAGCAGCATCAAATAATTTTTGTAGGCTCTGATAAAACTGACTTCCTTGTACCTGACGTAAGTAGTTTTTACTTGCCAAGATAGAACCAGATAACATTGCCTTAATTTTAATGCCAGAAAGTCCTAGCCAAAAGTAACTCCAAGGATCCTTGCCATCGGCTTGATAAAAACAAGGTACTCCTTGGGGCAAGATGAAAACATCTCCTGCTTTTAAACTAACTGATGGATGATTAGCAGATGAAAATGTACCTTTACCCTTTTGAATGTAGTGAATAACGTAGTTATCTCTCACATTATTTCCTTTGAAAAAATAGTTAGGCGTACAGTTTTCTTGTCCCCAAAAAAGAATATTACTTTCTAGACTTTGATTACTAAGTGTTCTATATGATCCATCCATAATGAAAACCTCTAAATTCTGCCATTAGTTAATGTTGCTATGTCTTATATAAAATTATACAACGGCGAAGTAACAAGTAAAATAATTAAATACATGTCATTATGTTTATGAAAAATAATGACATGAATCATGATAGTTATACTATGGAGAAATTATCCTCTCAATAAGATAATTAAATGCGTAATGAAAGCGAATACATGGTTATTCTGAGAGGGGAGAAGGATCTTATGAAAAAAGATCAAGGTAAAATGTCGTTAGGTGCCAGACTTGCATATAGTTTTGGTGCCTTCGGTAACGATTCATTTTATGGATTGTTATCAGGTTACTTAATTATGTTTATTACGTCACACTTATTTAATACTGGTAATCAAGCAGAAGATGCCAAAATGATCAGTATTGTGACATTAATCATTATGGGTTTAAGAATTGTTGAATTATTCATTGATCCATTTATCGGTAATGCAATTGACCGTACCAAAACTCGTTGGGGTCATTTCCGTCCATGGATTGTAGTTGGTGGTTCAATTTCTGCGGTAATTTTATTGATGCTCTTCACCAACTTGGGCGGTTTGTATCAAAAGAACGCAGTTATGTATATGATCGTTTTCGGAGTCTTATACATCACTATGGATATCTTCTATTCATTCAAAGACGTTGGCTTTTGGTCAATGCTTCCATCATTAACTACTGATTCTCGCGAACGTGAAAAAACTGCTACTTATGCTCGTGTAGGTTCCACTGTTGGTGGTGGTCTTGTTGGTATCTTAGTTATGCCAGCTGTAATCTTCTTCTCAGCTAAGGCAACAAGTACTGGTGATGACAGAGGTTGGTTCATTTTCGCAGCAATTATCTGTGGTATTGCCTTTGTTTCAGCTTGGTGTGTAGGTTTATTTACTCGTGAAGTTAACAGTGATATTCGTAAGAATAAAAAGGATACTAAAGGTATTGTAGGTATCTTCAAGGCTTTATCAGGAAACGATCAATTAATGTGGGTAGCTTTAGCCTACTTATTCTATGGTATTGCTATTAATATTACTAACTCACTTGAAGTTTACTACTTCACTTATATTATGGGTATGCCAAAAGCATTCTCAATTTTCTCAACAATTAACATTTTCTTGGGAATCATCGCAACATCATTATTCCCTATTTTATCTAAGAAAATGAGTCGTAAAGCACTTTTCACTAGTTGCCTAGTTATAATGCTTTGTGCTATGGGAATCTTCGCATTTGCTGGTAGTAATTTACCTTTAGTATTACTTGCTGCTTCACTCTTTGGGTTCCCACAGCAAATGGTATTCTTAATTGTTTTAATGGTTATCACAGATTCAGTTGAATATGGTCAATTGAAATTAGGTCACCGTGATGAATCATTGGCTTTGTCAGTTCGTCCGCTAATTGATAAATTTGGTGGTGCTGTTTCCAATGGTGTTGTTGGTCAAATTGCCATCATGGCAGGTATGACTACAGGGGCTACTGCTGCATCAATTACAGCTGCAGGTAAGACAAACTTTAAATTAATGATGTTTGCTGTACCAGCTGTAATGCTTATAATTGCTATCATTATTTTTGCAAGCAAAGTTATTTTAAGTGAAAAGAAACACGCTGAAATCGTTGCTGAACTTGAAAAGACTTGGGGTAAGAAGTATGCAGGTGCCAAGGAAACTAAACCTGTTGCTGGTCAAATTGAATTGTCAACTCCAATTGCTGGTAAATTAATGAATTTGTCAGAAGTAAATGATGAAACATTTTCATCTGGTTCAGTTGGTCAAGGCTTTGCAATTAAACCAACTGATGGTCGAGTATTAGCACCATTTGATGCTACTGTACGTCAAGTCTTTACTACTAGACATGCTGTTGGTTTAGTTGGTGACAATGGAGTAGTTATATTAATTCATATTGGTTTAGGAACTGTAAAATTAAAGGGGACTGGTTTTGTATCATATGTATCTGAAGGTCAAAAAGTTAAGAAGGGTCAAGAATTAATTGAATTCTGGGATCCAACTATTAAAAAGGCTGGTTTAGATGATACAGTTATCATGATTGTTACTAACTCTCAAGACTTTAATAATATTAAGTTAATCACTCAAGCCGGTACAGAAGTTAAAGCAGAGGATAAAGTAATGTCACTTCAGACTAAGGAAAAAGTAGCCAGTAAGTAGGAGATAAAAATGAAACAAGAATTAATCACTTTTGATGAAAAAAACAAAGTTTTTCATCTACA
>CAMFQH010000197.1:0-3157 GCA_945980025.1 uncultured Lactobacillus sp. | reverse complement strand
ACACCTAAGCCTTCGTCGGCAGCGTCAGATGTGTATAAGAGACAGGAATGTTGTTAATATGAAGATTATTTAGTTTAGATATTATAAGAAAAATATGTCAAAAGTAGATCAAAATATCGAAAAATTTGTTAAGTATATTGTTGAAAATAATATTATTTTAAGTCCCTCACCTAAGTATTTTGAAAAAAAGAGTGGAAGATATGTAAATAAGCAATTAACCGAAGAATATCAGAATTTAGAAAATAAAATTTTTGATGTGTTACTTGAGAACAACAAAGATGCTAATAAAGAGAATCTTATTACCAAAAGAGATCTTGAAGTAGAATTAGCACTATTGGTAAAAGACATTAAAGTAATTGGCTTAAAAAATATTGATATGAATGCGAAGATAAGAAAATTGAAAAAGAATATTAAAAGTAAATGCCAAAATACGATCACTTATTTTCTACCTGTTTTTAATTTGAATATTGCAACATCTGAAGAAAAACTTACATCTGAAATTAATATTTATTCTAGTAAAGATGTGTTAACACAATTTAATGATAAAGATAATAAAGACTATAATCAAATCAAAAAATATTTGAATCAACCTGATAGCGTTGTATTAGGTATTAAAGTAAAGGGCTATGGTGACGGAAATAAAATATCCTTAAATAAAGCTATAGCTTTAGGACAATTATTTGTTTCATTAGTAAATTCTTTAGTGGACATTGATGGACCTAAGTGTGTATTGGTTCGAGATATATCATACGCTGAGGAAAAGTATAGTACATTCAGTGGATGGCAGGCTGTAAAAGAAGTCAACAGTTTTGTAAGTATTGAAGGTAATCCTAATGTAAGTAATCCTTTTTTGATGCCAAACAATATTAAAAAGTTCACGTTTATCTTTGATCCTCGAAATAATAGAGAATTGCAAATCAGAAATGCCATTAGGTGGTTAGGTGAGTCACTTGTGGATGATAATATAAATAATGCATATATTAAAGCAATGATTGCCTTGGAAAGTGTAGCTGAGGTAAAACCTGATTTACTTTTATCTCCATCAATAACTAATCAAATTTCAGTTATGACTGCATTATTAACAGAAGAGAATGTAGAAAAAAGAGTGTTTGTTCGAGAGCAACTTAAAAATGCATATGAAAACAGGTCTAAATTAGTACATGGAATAGAAAAAAATATCAGTTATAGTGATTATGTTTTTGTAGCTAATATAGTTAAAAAAATGATACAGGAATTGTCACTTAATTCTAAATATACTCAATACTCCAAGATAAAAGAGTTATGGGAACATTTAACCAATAGAATGTTATCGGCTGATCTTTAAAAAATTATTCATCCCTAACATGTGCAAATATGACTTTAATAAAAAGCTATATTTTTAGTATTATTAAGGTGAATGTGTATTATGGGGGATTAAATCATGAAGATAAGAAAAGCGATTATTCCAGCTGCGGGGCTCGGAACCCGATTTTTGCCTGCGACTAAGGCTTTGCCTAAAGGAATGCTACCAATTGTTGATAAACCAACGATTTAGTTCATCGTCGAAGAAGCCAAGGCTGCAGGGATTGAAGACATTTTAATCGTAACCGGCAAGAACAAGCGAGCAATTGAGAACCATTTTGACTCAAATCCAGAGCTTGAACAAGACTTGCAAGCAACCGGCAAGACGCAGTTACTCAAGTTGACGCAAGACATCACTAACTTAGGGATCAACTTGTACTACACTCGTCAGCCACATCCCACCGGCTTGGGCGACGCCATCTACCGCGCACGCAGCTTCGTCGGTGAAGAACCTTTTGTCGTTATGCTCGGCGACGATTTGATGCGTGACAAGGTAACGCTGACCAAGCAGCTGATCGATGAGTACGACAAGACGCACGCTTCAACGATTGCCGTGATGAAGGTGCCACACGAGGAAGTCTCCAAGTATGGTGTGATTGATCCTGGCGACATGCTGGATAAGGATCTTTACAACGTTAAGAAGTTCGTCGAAAAGCCAGCCGTAGATAAGGCGCCAAGTGACTTCGCCATTATCGGTCGTTACTTACTGACACCCGAAATTTTTGACATTCTTGAAAATTCAAAGCCCGGCCGCGGCGGTGAAATCCAATTGACCGACGCTATCGATACCCTGAACCAAACGCAACGCGTATTCGCCCACGTGTTCAAGGGCCAACGCTTCGATGTCGGCAACAAGGAAGGCTACCTCGAAACCTCGATCCAATACGGCTTGCGCCATCCTGAAACGCATGATGCCTTGAAGAAGTATATTATCAATTTGGCTCATGAGTTGGAGAAGAAATAATATAGTAGAAAAATTAACACCAGCTGTTGAGGCTGGTGTTTTTTGCGTGGATAGGTGGAATTTTTCTTGTTTGTGAAGGCCTGATCAGGTTTATACATAAGAATATGTAGTAATAAGGAGAAAAATATGAAGATCAAAAGAATTTTAGCTTTTTAGCAGGGATATTGTTGGCTATTTCAGCAGTTTGGGTAACTAATCAGCCTGAGCAAGTTAGCACATCTGTTTTTTAAAAGACTACAGTGCCTAAGAAGTTCCGCGGTACTTGGTATAGATATTGGGGTAATGGAAAAGTTAAGCCTTTCAAGATTACGCGTACCGAAATTAATTTAGACGGTTGCGCTGATGGTGGTAAGGCGAGAAATTACAAATTTACTAAATGGGCATATAATGCAAAAGTCAGTTCTAAGGTTTATAGTTCACACCAGTTGATTAGCAGCAAAGGCAATAGAATCCGGATGAGCTATCTGCGCGGTGAAACAGCAGCTGCGTACGTCACTAATAACCGCAAAACCCTCTATGTATTTGTCACCACTTGGCCGAATACATACTCCAAGAGCAAATCCACAGCCAGAAAAAACTATAAAGCCGATAGTAGCATGAGCAGAAGAGATAAGCTTTCTAAGTTGGTTTGGGGTAATTAGTTGAGGGAGTTGAACCGTCTGTTAAACAATTGAGGCAACAACTCAGCCGTGACATAATATAAGCAATGGGAGAAAAGCTCCTTTGTAAAATTTACGCGGGACAATGGTCCCTTGGCACTCATTTTTTGGATGAGTGTCTTTTTTTGTTTTGGGGATGTATTTTATTTAAATTTATTTCCGAACATATATTCCTGTCTCTTATACACATCTG
>CAMFQH010000196.1:0-3168 GCA_945980025.1 uncultured Lactobacillus sp. | reverse complement strand
TTTATAATTAGTAACTTTTACGGGTAATTTCTTGCTTACATGTCCATTGTCGCTCTTAGCAATAATAGTGTATTTTCCTGTATTGTTCAGCTTAATATCAGCCTTACCGTCTTTAGTGCTGGTCTTGCCTTGAATAACTTTCCCTTTGCTATTTTTGACTTCATATGTAGCACCATCGTTAGCAGTAAGCCTTACGTTGGCGTACCAGTCTGGTGTCATCATTACTTTTTCACTAGCTAGCCTAGCCTTGAATGGCTTCCCATGACTATCACGACGGTATAGAAATACGCCAACAATCGCAACAATAATTATTAATACTAAAACTAGCAATTTCCAATATCTCTTCACTTGAAAAACTCCTTAATATAAATAATTGCTTTAAAAATTAAATGGTCAACCAGCGTAGCGAGTTGCGTCGATTGACCATTTAATTTTACTTGTTGATTATACCAGAAAAAACTCTAAATATAGGCGCTTTCATTCATTTTCATAGTTGAAAAATCTTCAATAATCCCTTAGGTAAAGGCTTATTGCTACCATGAACTAATACGACCCCTATTAATTTAGGGCGTTTGATGGTGATTTTCTTCAAAATAGGCGTTTTGCAAAATTTTCGTTGTTGAAATTGCCTAATATTATGTGCTTCCTATTACGTCGCGTATTAACAGACCCTGTAATATTGACTGATTACGCCTGTTTCAGACAAATTTAACAAAAAAATTATCGTGGTGAATGTATTAATCAGCTCAATTCATCCCCTTACACAATCCAAAAACAGCGCTAAAACACCATTCTACGTATCATTTTCGTCAATTTTGATGTTGAGGTTGGCCCTCAAACGAAACGAAATACTTGCTAATGATTAATTATCTGTCTAACTATCGCTCTAAAACGCCTATATATCAGCATTTGACGACTGCAAGAAAAAATTGTGGTGTGAAAATGTACCAACTAACTAAGAACACCCCTTAATATTTTCTCAAATTAGTATCAACTACCCCCTCCCATTGGCTCAAAATTAGTAAGAATTAACGATAGACCCCTAATTATAGGCTATCAAAACAAAAAGATTGTGAAGTATATCAGCCCCTTTATATAAGAGTATTAGCTAACGTCTTTCACAATCTTTTTATTTTGATAAAATCCAAGTTTTATTAATGTTGATTTTTATTCTTTTTCGCTCTGGATTTGTTTATTTTACGCTCAATATTTGTGTAATTCTGGTGGTTATTAGGTCGCATTTCTTCCACCCGCTCTAGTCTTAGCCATACTATTGTATTATATGCTCGCTCACCTTTCTTCTTCGGCACAATGTGATGTACTTGATAAGGCGTAGGATCAGAAAGAAACTCCTTTAAAATCTTCTTATAGCGAGTTTGTTTTCTAGCACGATCGAGTAGATAACTCATATAGACCAATCGATGTAAGCCCACCCCATTCACGTTAATATAACCTTGACTATCGCTATATGCCGCCTCGTTGCCATAACTATTCCACGCCCTAGCCGTTGAAATATCTACGTGCCAACCACGCCATTTCTTCCAGGCCTTGTTACCTAATAGCTCTTTATCGTTCTTGTACTCTTTGTACACTGGTTTACCCTTATCATCTACTCTAGCAAGCCTCTTGCACCCTATCCATACGATGTGCTGTGGTTTGATAAAGTCCTTAACGTTTAATCTATCTTTTTTCTCCCGTGTCTTGCACTGCTTCTCTAACCAGTCTAAAGCTTCTTTATTGATATTGATCCCTTTTAGTGCCTTTAGCTCATTGTCACTGTTTATCCCTGCGTCTCGCACATCCATTAAGTGTATGCCCATTGGGTCATCTGTGTACTCAGATACGTTCTGCCATGATCCTTTCTTGCGTGCGTCTTTCAACTTCTTGTAACGTTGTTCATTCCTTGCAATTGCTTTGTTTAACTCCTCCGGTGATTTGTTCTCAATCTTCTTTACTATTTGTTTTGATAGTTTCATCTTTTCCCTCCACAAAAATGAATTCTTTAAACTTTTTCCATTGCTTTAGTGTTGGTGTCTTATAGTCAAGAGGATTAACCAATTCAAGCTCCAGGAATTCCTCTATACCTTTATAACGCTCTTTAATCTTCTCCCTCATCCATTTGTCTATCTTGTCATAAAACAACTTCTTTGCGTCCTCAAAAGATTGTTTTTTCCTGCTTCCTCTCAACATATCTAGTTCATTTTCATTAAGGTTCTTAACTTTATATACGTTATACACGTTAATGTAACCCATGCTAGTAATTAGCTCTTGCCACAGTTCAGATTCGCGCTGTTCTCTGGGGTCCTTAATTCCCCTATCCTCCAATAATTCTTTCAATTTTTCTATCTTGTAAATTTCCGATGAGAGCAATGGACGTTTAACTTTCTTCGTTCCTGTTTTAGTTTCCTCTTCAGCAAGACCATACATGATTAAACTATAACCATCCCCAACACGCTTGGAAAAAGCATTAAAAGCACTCTGGAACCACGCCATTTGCTTATTTTCCACCAATTCCTTAGTAATAGCATATATTTTCTTTTCTTTAGTATCTTCAAAACTAATTTTCTCATGGTTTATATCGATGTTAAGTTGCCATACCCACCAAGAAAAGCTTTGAAGATTATTAGGATCATATCTTAACGCTATCCTCTTTGTGAGGGCGTCCTTGAGTTTATCCCCCTTAACCTTAATACGTGGCTGACCTATTGCAATAACAAGAGTTCTCCCTCTCATTTTAATCGAAACACGCTCAAAGTATCGACTTAGCTGTTTTTGTGCTGCCTTCTTATCCCTGAATTTCTTATGTTCAAGAAGGTATTCCCTTTGGCCTTCGCTTAAATATTTTTGATAATTATTTTTGATAAAGTCATCTAAAGTCAATGAATAAAGCTCCTTTCGGCTATACTTTTCATATTTTTTTATGTATATAATATTAATTAATATATACAAAATTTTATGAAAAATCAACGTCAAACTTCCTATGCTACAAAGGTTCATAACTCATTATGTAATTAAAAGCTAACGCCCTTCGGTTGTTCTTCCTTGCCAGGAAGCGAGGCGTAAAGGGTTGCAGGCAACACCTTTACATAATCGTACTCTCTTAAAAGAGTGCGTACTATGCCTTAACTCCCCGTAACTATGCGGTATCGCATCATCATCACACTTAGC